>JACDGR010000119.1 GCA_013821525.1 Actinomycetota bacterium | reverse complement strand
CGCTCGCCCCGATAGCGCTCGGTGGTCGAGTCGAGCTGCTCGACAGGCCTCCCGGTGTCGCACGCGATCAGGAGCTTGATGAACTCGGCGTGTGCCCAGACGAGCGGCATCGCGCTGCCGGTCGGCTTCCCCGGGTAGAGGAGACGTTCCGGGATCGGGTCACTGTCCCAGACCTGTTCGGGGATCAGGCCGCCCGGCCCGGTCATCGCCGCCATCGCCAGCAGGTACGGCTCGGCGTTTTCGCCTTGGAGGAGCGCGCCGTGGCCGCGTTCGCCGCTGAGGAGCGGCCAGGCGCGGCCGATGCCGCTGCCATCGAAGGGGCTTCCGTCGGTGTGCTCGCCGTAGCCGTCCTCGTCGTAGCGGTGGTACGCCGCTCCGTTCGGAGTTTCGACCCGCAGGAGCGCGTCGACGACCGTCAGCGTGTCCCGGAAACGGGCATCGTTTGGGTTGCGCAGGCCGAGCCGGGCGAGATAGAGGAAGTCGAGCCCGACCAACGCCGAGGCGGCGATCGTCTCGCCGCCGCGATTCTTGACCTCGACGGAGCCGCGCAGACCGTCGCCGCTGCCTGGGGCCCCGATGCGGATGTAGTAGCCGGCGACGCTGTGCGTTTGAGCCAGCTCGGTCCCCTCGACGTAGGTCCACTCCTCGATCCGTTCGTTCCAGCAGTCGGCGAGCGCACGCGCGTAGGCGCGGTCGCTTGGCTCGAGCCAGGGGGCGGCGGCGACGAGTGCGGCGACCTCGACCGCGAGCGTGAACGGGCTTGCGCCTGGGTTCTCCTCCCAGCGGTCCTGCGGGCTGACCGGCCCGGCGCGGGCGAGGTAGCTGGCCGCCTGCCGCACCATCGCCCCGGTCAGCGGCGCGTCCTGCTCGCCGAGTTCGCGGAGCTTCGCTGCGAACAGAATCGGGAAGCCGACCTCGTCGAGCTGGATGCCGGTCCAGAGCGGTCGCCCGTCGGGGTAGAAGTTCTGTGCCCAGTGGCCGTCGGGCGCTTGCGTCGCGGCGAGATAGGCGATCATTCGGCGGGCGCTCGGGCGGTCGCCGGCTGCGAGCAGGGCGAGCCCGGCCTCGACCGTGTCGCGCGTCCAGACGAGGTGGTAGCCGCCGGCGTCATCGCTGGTGTTTCCCCAGGGAACCGAGAGGCTCGCGACGATCGCGCCCGGGTAGGTGCGGTCTTCGTGCGCTTTCAGCACCGCTGCCGAGCGCCGCGCCTCCTGCCCCAGCAGTTCCTCAGTTGCGTCCGGTAGCCGAAGGCACGTCGCCCAGCGTTCCCAGTGCTCGATGAAGCGCTCCCGGATCGGCGTGTAGCCTTCGGCGAGCGCGGAAGCGGCGAGTGTCCGCGCCCCCTCCGGCGTGTCTGCGAAGGCGAGCGCGAGCACGCCCTGGGCGGCTTGCAGCTCGCCGGTCAGGGCGACGTTTCCGTCTGTCGCCTGCGCGAACTCCCAGCGCATCTGCTTGTGCCGGGCGAAGTCTTGCCAGCCGTCCGAGGCGCCGACGTAGCCGGCGCTTGCGCGGGCGAAGCCGCAGTCGGAGAGCAGGCAGAGCGCATTGGTGTCCTTTGCGGCGTAGAGGCCGTTGCCGACCCAGGCGCTGTTGCCGAGGCCGCTGCCGCCCAGGTGCGGGGCGAGCAGCGGGTAGAGATGCAGGCCGTCGCCGTCGAGCTGGTAGGAGACGAGCAGCGCGTCCCGTAGCGGCGCCGGCAGGAACTCGAGCGTCAGCCGGTAGCCCTCCCCGTCATGCACCACGCGCGGCAGCGGCACGTGCGGCTCTGGCGTCGAGATCCGGTAGCGGTTGACGCGCTTGACCTCAAACCAGCGGTCCTTGCCGGCGACGATGAAGCCGAGGTCGCGGATCTGCGGTGTGCCGGTCGCCGGCCAGTAGACCTCGTTCAGGATCCCGAACCCGACCGTCGCCCACAGCCGGCCCGGCCCGAGCGCGGTCGTCACCAGATCCTTCGCGCTCGAGGTCCAGGTCGGGGCGATTCCCGGCGCGCCGAAGGCAAGTTCCTCGCTCACGCCGCCCCGGACACGCGTGGAGGCTCGAAGCGCGCCCACTCCGGAAGCGCCCGTACGGCCTCGGAGAGCTCGGCCTCGTGTTCGGCTGCCGCGTGCAGCTCCCAGCACTGCTCGCTCAACCAGACCAGGAAGCTGCCGGGCCAGGGCGCGCGCTGGAGCAGCCGCACCGCGTCCCAGCGGTTCGAGACGCAAACGACGGCCTCGCTCGCAGCCGTTGCCGGAGGCCGGTACGAGCTCGCGGCCTGCGACTGGACGCGCCGGGTACCGAGTCGCCGGCCACAGGGACGCTCGCGGCGCGCGCCGGCAGGCAGCGATATGCCAGCCACGCTTGCCTAGCGTCCCTGGCGGACCCGTTCTGCGGGGGTGCTAAAGCCCGCCATAGCCCAGGTAGCCGTAGCCGGCTCCCCAGAAGGGCATGTAGCCATAGTACCCGTAAATACTGCCGTAATAGGCGTTGTCGTCGACGAGTTTCGGGTCGTAGCGGGGGGCTTTGGCGACGTGGTCGCGAGAGTGGTTGATGTGGACGTCGTCGTCGGTGATCTTCGTGATCGCGTCGACTGGGATGAACGACTTCGTCTCGCCGACCCCAAGGAATCCGCCGTGTTCTACGCGCAGAAAACGCACCTTCCGCTCTTGGTCGTCGATGAGTAGATCATCGACCGTACCGAGGTCTTTGCCGTCCTTGTCCTTCACCTTGCACCCGCGAATGTCCTCAGCTGTGTTCGCGATCGTCTGGCCGCTGTCGCTCAGTTTGAGCAGCGTGACGTTGTCCTGCGTCGTCGTGGGCATCTGTCCTCCTGCACCCCGTAGGGCGTTCGTCGCGTGGTAGCCGTGCCTCTTTAGCGTCTGCCGCGGACCGGTTCTTACCTTTGTCGATCAAAGTGCGCCAAGCGCAGGCTCAACGCTCCGTATCGCCGCAAGCGCTCAGGCGGCTGCGAGCTGCGCGGCCAGCTTCCTGCGGGTGTCGTGCAGCACCTTGTAGATCGCGCCGGGTGTTGTGTTGAGCTCGCTCGCGAGCGTCGCGGCTGGGACGCCGTCGATCCCGATCGCGATCAGAACAGTTCGCTGCCGGGTGGTCAGCTGGCTGAGGATCGCGCCGCTGACCGTGCGCAGCAGCTCCTGCACCTCCGCGCGTTCCTGCGGAGAGCAGCTGGGATCGGGAAGCGAGAAGGTGTACTCGGGGTCGTTGGCGAGCCGATCGCGTCCCAGGCGTCGTCGGATGCTGACCGGGGCTTCGAGTTGGGCGAATCGTCGCGCCCAGGTCCAGAACTGGCTGTCGCCGCGGTACTCGTCGAGTTTGCGCAGGATCGCGAGTAGCGCGTCGTCGGCGGCCATCACGGCGAGGTCGTCCAGATCGCTCTTTGGGAACTCTGAGATTCCTCTGGTGCGCAGCCGGATGTGGAACCACGCCTCACGCCGCAGGCGCTCATGGAGCTCCACGATGGCGCGGCCTCGCACCGGCTCCGCGCCATGCAGACGAACCCACCAAGACTGCGACTCCGGGTCGAGCCGCCGCCCCGGCACTGTGTGCGCTCTCGCTGGCAGCCGCGGGCTCGCGTCGAGCGACTCAAGCGGCGGCGGGACCTTGGCAAGCGCCGTGGCACTCATGCGACCGGCTCGCCGAGTCGGCTCGCCTCGATCGGCTGGCGGGCAGCGATCAAGCCGCGGGCGGCGTCGAGGTAGTAGACGACGCCTTTGCGGTGCTCTTCTTCCCAGTCGGCAAGGGTCTCCTGGCGCGGGTCGAGCTCGCCGACTGCCTCGTAGCCGAGATCGAACAGGTCGGAGTAGAAGAACGGCAGATGATCGTAGGACTCCTCCGCGCCGGCCATGTTGATCCCGGCCAGCCGCCCGTGGCTTTTTGCGTGGTCTTCGTGCTCGACCCGCATCGTCTTGTCGAGCGCGGCGGCGAGGAAGCGGGCGACGTCTCCCGCCGCGAAGACGTGTTCGTGCCCATGGACGCGCGCGCGCTCGTCGACGATGATCCCATCCTCAACCGGGAGCCCGGCGGCGACCGCGAGTTCGGTCCGAGGCTCGATTCCGATCCCGGCGATGACCACGTCCGTCTCGAGCGTGCGTCCGTCTTTGGTCGAGACGCGCGTGACGCCACGTGTGCGTTCGATTCCGGTCACCGACGTGTCGGCGAGTACTTCGACGCCTTTGTCGCGGTAGTAGTCGGTGACGAACGCGGACAGCTCGGCCGGGAAGATGCGTACGCCGAGCCCCGGCTCGGGGAAGACGATCGTCACCGGGAAGCCATTCATCGCGAGCGCGGCGGCGATCTCCGAGCCGATGAAGCCGCCGCCGATCACCAGGAAACGGGCGGCGCCGTCGGTAAGCGCACGCAGGTGCCGGTAATCGGCGAGGGTGCGGAAGTAGATCACCTCGCCGCCTCCGAACGGCAAGCGGCGGGGCCGGCCACCGCTTGCGAGCAGCAGCCGCTCGTAGGCGTAGGTCTCGCCCGCGTCGTCAGTCGCCTGCCGGGCCGGGAGATCGAGCGAGACGACCGTCCGGCCGAGCCGCAGATCGACGCCGAGGTCGGCCGTCCCGCACCAAATCGTGTCTTCGTCGTCGCCCTTCCAGAGCGCTTTCGTCAGCGGCGGACGGGCGTAGGGCGGAAAGGCCTCGTCTGCCACAACGCCGATCGACCCGTCGCTGTCGCGTTCGCGGATCCCCTTGCAGGCCGCGTCGGCCGTCAAACCGCCGCCAACGATCAGATAGCGATACGTACGCATACGTCTCCTCCTCGCCGCTCTAGCTCCATGGGTTTCGGCTCCGTACCTCTTCGAGGAACTCGCGCCGCATCTCCGGCTCCTCGACGTACCCGCCCCGCCAGAACGAGATAACCGTCTTCGAGTGCTCCTCCCGGACGCCGCGCATCTGCGTGCAGAGATGCTCCGCTTCGAGATGGACCGCGACACCGTGCGGCTGCATCAGCGCGACGAGCGTGTCCGCGATCTGCACACCCAAACGTTCCTGGACGGTGAACCTGCGCGCGAACAAGCGCACGAGCCGAGTCAACTTCGAGATGCCGATAATCTGCTCGTGCGCGACATACCCAACGTGAGCGAAACCGTGGAACGGCAGCGCGTGGTGCTCACAGAGCGAATAAAACGAGATCGGCCCTTCGATGACCTGGTTGATCTGGGAGGCGGCCCCTTCGTGGTACTCCGTCGGGAAGCGGTTAGTAGCTTCGCGTCACCCTCGTAGCCGGCGGTCGCGTCATAGAGGGCCTTCAGGAAACGCACCGGGGTCGCAGTCGTCGAAACCGTGCCAATGTCCATCCCGAACGCTGTAAAGATCTCGGCGATCGAGTCCTCGAAGCGGCGCCAGTCCTTAGGCTCGATCTGCCGTGGTGCGGTCTGCTCCCAGGCGATCGACTCCTCCGGGTCGGCGGAATGGCATCCGGGCGCCGGGATCAGGCCGCCGCGGTTCTCAACCAAGTTCGCGTTCCGGCCGCCGCCCATCAAGGCACAACCTCGACGAGAACGTCAACGCGAATCTCCATCTCGGTCCTCCTTTTCAGCGTCGAGTGAGCTCCATCGCCGACCTGAAGATCGACGTCGATCAATGCTCAAATCCACCCTGCTGAGAGGCTGACCGCTCGCAGCTCGACCACTCTTCGGCCCTGCGCGCAGTCACGGCGGCTGGAGGTTGAGACACCGTAAAACGAATCTACCTAACGCTCCTGCTCATGCCCTCACAAGATCAAACTGTCGCATCTACGACACTCATTTCCGTGAGATGCGTCCTTGAGGTATAGAAGTAAACCGAGCGCGACTGTCCCTATCGGGTTCCCACCAGGCCGCCACCTCCCGCTTCCGCGTTCGACGTGTTCGCGTCAAGGGTTAATAGGTGCCCATCGTCCGCTCCCCTACATTCCAATCCAGACCGAGTGGTATCGACGGAGCGTCGCAGGCGAGCGTCGCGCGAGCGTCGGCCCCCGACGAGATGCGCTCAATGCGGGAGGAGCGCGCGCAGCCCGTCCGGGTCGAGGATACGCACCTGGCCGCGACCGCGCTCGATGAGGCCAAGCCGCTCGAGATTCCCCAGCACTCGCGAAACCGTCTGCCGTCCGATACCGAGCGTCGAGGCAAGTTCCTGCTGGGTCAACTCGACGGTCACCTCTGCACCATCTCCGGCATCCTGGAGGAGAAAAACGCCGAGCCGTTCGATGGCCGAGCGGCCTGCGACCGCCACCAGCCGTCGCTGCGACCCGTCCAGCCGTTCCGAAAGCAGACGCAGCCAGCGGAAGCAGATCTGAGGGTCGATCTCGAGCAGCGCGCGGATCGTGTCGAGGGCGAACCCGAGCGTCGTCGCGTTGGTACGCGCCACCGCCGTATACACGTATGGGCTCTCCTGCAACACCGGGCTTTCGCCGATGAGCGACCCTAACCCGACGATCTGAACGATCCGCCGCTCGTTCTTCGTCTCATCGACGAGCGCCACCTCGCCCTGTTCGATGATGAACAGCGCCTCCGGTTGATGGCCCTGACGGAAGATCGTCTCTCCCGCCGCCCAGGCTTTCTGCACACCGAAGCGCCGCAGCGCACCTAGGTCGTCGTCGGGGAGAGCCTCGAGCTCTGCGCGGCTTACCGTGCGTCGCAGCGTCCGGGCGAAATCAGGACTGTCGGGGGCGAGGTCGGTCAGGTGATAACCATTTCATTGCAAGCTTCCAGTTGGAGCGAAGTGTCGTAAATACGACAGTGCGAGACGCCCGAGTTCCGCACGAAGCAGACTTGAGCCTTGACCCGGCTTTGTTTGGACACCCTCATACCCACCCTCGCCGCCGCTGAACCCGGCCGCAGCTACCCGCCGCTGATCGATGGAACCGCGTCGGCGGCGCGGCTGGCAGCCTCTTCCTCCACACGCAGGGACACACAAGGTGATTCAACGCGCGCCAGTCTGATGTGGGAAGCTTTCCTCTTGCCGGGTGCACATGCGAGGAGACTGTGAGATCGTTCCACGCGTCTGAGGAGCTTAGGTGAGTCTCCACTACGGAGATCCGCAGATTGCGATCGGGCTGGTGTTTGCGGTGATCGCTTCGTCGCTCGCGTGTGCCTTCGTGATCATCGGCGTCCAGGCCGGGTCGGACGTCTCCAACGAACGCGTGCACCGGGTGGGCTACTGGCTGCGCAAGCGCTGGCTCGCGTTGCTGGTCGTGATCGGCGTGGTCGTGGTCGGCATCTCGCTGTTCGACCTCCCCTATGCGAGCGGCGGCTCGAGCGGGCGGACGGTCGTGAAGGTGACGGGCGGCCAGTTCTTCTGGACATTGCAGCCTGCCCGCGTGCCGGCCGGCAGCCGTGTGCGCTTCGACGTCACCTCGATCGACGTCAACCACGGCTTCGGTCTCTACGACCCGCACGGTCACCTGATCGGATCGGTGCAGGCGATGCCCGGCTATCACAACCAACTCGACCTGACGCTCGACGAACCCGGCGTCTACCTGATCCGTTGCTTCGAATTCTGCGGTCTCAGCCACTCGACCATGATGAGCTCCTTCCTCGTGAGGCGGCGCTGATGGCGACCGTTAGCGCCCCCGCCGCCTCGGCGCTCCATCCGCGCGCGGCCACGTTCACGGTTGAGGCGCGCTCGATCGAGCGGAGGTTCGGTCTGCTCTTCGGCGTCTCGGGGATCGCGCTCGTGGCGGCGATGGGTGTGCTCGGCCTGATCATGCGCCTCACACAGGCCAAGGTGATCTCCCTCTCGCCCGCCTGGTTCTACCGTCTGCTGACGCTGCACGGCGGCGGAATGATCACCGGCGCTCTTCTGGCTGCGATGGGCGCGACATGGTACGTCGTGCACCCGACGGTGCCGTTACGGCCGCAACGGATGCTCGCCAGTTACGCGCTCATGGTGAGCGGCGCCGTGGCGGTGCTGGTGGCAACGCTCATCGGTGGGTTCGGTGCCGCCTGGACGTTCCTGCCGCCGCTTCCGTTTTTCCCATCCGGTCAATGGCCGGTCTGGTCGGAGGCCGTGTTCTTCGTCGGGATGATCGCAATCGGCTCTGGCTTCTTCGTCTACTGCCTCGACGTTCTCGAGCAAGCCGCAGCCGCCTACGGCGGCGTGCTTGCCGCGCTCGGCTGGGAATTCTTGCGCGGCCGCGAGCCGGTCGCGCCGCCGCCGCAGGTGATCGCCGCCACCGTCGTCGCGATCGACGGCATGCTCGCGATGGCGGCGGGGTCGGCGATCACGCTCGGCCTGCTCGGTCATACCTACGACTCGAGCGTTGGTTTCGACCCGCTCGTGGCGAAGAACCTCGTCTACTTCTTCGGGCATACGATCGCGAATCTGATCATCTACCTCGCCGCGGCTTCCGTGTATGTGATCCTGCCCCGCTACGCCGGCCGCGCCTACGAGGTGACGAAGGTATTCGTCGGTGGCTGGCTCGCAGCGCTCGTCTTCATCGTCAGCGTCTACTCGCATCACCTCTACTTGGACTTCGTCCAACCGAGGTGGGCAGAGATCATCTCGGAAGTCAGCTCCTACGCCTCACTGCTCCCTGTCGCCGTGATCACGATCTACTCGATGACGATGCTCGTCTGGGGATCCCGTTACCGATGGACACTCGCCTCCAGCCTGCTCTACGTCGGCCTTGCAGGCTGGGCGATCGGCGGCACCGGCGCGGTCATCGACTCAATCATCCCGATCAACTTCCGGCTTCACAACACCGTGTGGGTGGTGGCTCACTTCCACACCTACCTGATGTTGACCGTCGTCGTTTGGATCCTCGCGTTCGTCGCGCACCTACTCGAGCGCGACGCCGGACGAACCTCGTCGCGAAGCGCACGGATCACGATGCTCGCGCTGATGCTGGTCGGCGGCTTCGGCCTGACCGGCACCTGGTTCGCCGAGGGAGCGCTCGGGATCCCGCGCCGCTACGCCATCCAACCCACGGGCACCAGCACCTACAGTGT
>JACDGR010000118.1 GCA_013821525.1 Actinomycetota bacterium | reverse complement strand
TGACAGCGCCGGGCGCCCACATCAGCGGCCGCGACGATGTCATCGGCTTCCTCGCCGTGTTTCAGGAGGCGTTCCCTGACCTCCGCCTCAAGCTCAAGCAGCTCCTCACCGACGGGGCGGCCGCAGCGGCCGAAGGGACCCTCACCGGCACCCATACTGGCGTGCTCCACGCCCCCAACGGAGACGTCGCGCCGACAGGACGAGTCCTCGAGCTCCGGTGGGCGGCGGTTTACGTCACCGAGGGCGACACGCTGAAGTCCGAGCACCTGTTCTTCGACCAGATGGACTTCCTCGGCCAACTTGGCCTCCTCCCCGGATAGTGCCGGAGCGCGACGCGATGCGCGGGCCGAGAATCAAGATTCCGTTGCCTGGGCGAGCGTCCTCACGCCAGAAGCTAGCTGCCGGGGATCTGCGAGAAGTCGCCGAGCCGGCCGAGCTCGTCGCGGACGTCGAGCAGCAGGCGAACGCGGTTTCCTCTGACCCGGTCATCCTCTGCGATCACCATCACATCGTCGAAGAACCGTGCGACGACCGGTGCGACCGTTGCGGCGTTGGCAAGCGCGCTGTCGAAGTCCGCCGGATCGAGCTCGAGCTTCCCGATCGCCGCCGCGAGCTCACGTTCCGTGTCGTGCTCGAACAGCGATTCATCGAGGTGCTCGGCCGCATCGTCACGTTTGCCCACCAGGCGATTCGCGCGGTCGTACGCCTCGTAGACGGCACCGAACGCCTCGCCACGCTCGGCGGCATGCAACGCCTGCGCAAGTCGCGCCACCTCACCGAGACCCCCGACGGCCGAGGCGCGCGCCGCCCGCACGAACTCGACCGGAACGTTCAGCAGTCCTTCGAGTCGCTCCTCGACGAACTCCTGCGCCGGGCCGAGCGACGCGCGCTGCACGGGGACGTTGCCATCGATCGCAAGGCGATTCAGCCCGATCGCAGCCCGCCTCAGCCCGAAGGGGTCACGTGACCCCGTGGGTCGCGTACCGAGACCGAACGCCGTCGTCAGATGATCGAGCTTGTCCGCTGCCGCCAAGGCCGCGCCCTGGGGCGTGCGCGGTAACGGGCCGCCGGCGCTGTCCGGGAAGTACTGCTCTTCGATCGCTGCCGCGACTGACTCTGATTCGCCCGCACGCCGCGCGTACTCGGCGCCGATGTACCCCTGCAGCTCGGTGAACTCGCGCACGAGCTCGGATGCAAGGTCGGCCTTCGCGAGCGTCGCTGCGCGACGAGCATCTGCATCGCCGCCGAGCTCGCCGACGAGCGAAACCAGCCGCTCGGTCTTCTCCGCATACGTCCCCGCGCCTGCGATGTAGGTGATCGCCCCCAGTCGATCGGCGAGTCCTTCGATCCCGACCTCGACGTCGCGACGGAACGTGAACTCCGCGTCTTCGAGTCGTCCGCTCAGCACGAACTCGTTGCCTGCGCGCACGACGGCGGGATCGCCACCGTTCGCGACGAACGCGAACCGATTGCCGCCGAGCGGGAAGTAGCGCTGATGCGCCTGCATCGTCGTAACGATCACGCGCGCGGGCAGCTCGAGGAACCGCTCGTCGAACGATGCCTCCTGCACGCGGGCAGCCTCGACGAGGTAGACGACCTCGTCGAGCTTGCCGGACGGATCCCTCCACGGCCCGAGTGCATCGAGGCCCGCAACGATCTGCTCGTAGCGCACGGCGCGGTCGGGCTCGACGCCGGCGGCCCGCAGCGCCTCGAGGTATCCCTCGGCCGACGGGATCTCCACCGGGCCCGGATGGCTCGTGCGATGACCGTACGAAAGGCCACCGCTCGGCACCCCCTCGAGCGCAACCGAGATCGGCTCGCCGTCGAGCACTGCGCACAGCCAGCGAACCGGCCGCGCAAAGCGGAACCCTGCCCCCCACGTCATCGATTTCCCGAACTGCAGTCCGCGGACGATCTCGGCGAGGCGCTCGGGCAGCACCTCTGCGATCGGACGACCGGGAACCTCGAGCCCGAGGAAGCCGTCGCGCAGCGTCAAGTCGTCGACCGCGACGCCGTAGCGCTTCGCAAAGCCGGGCGCCGCCTTCTCGCGCAGTGCCTCCGGCGGTCCCTTGATCCACTCGTCGTCGGTGTGCTCGGCAACGGTGACCGGAAACGCGAGCCGGCGCGGGCCTATGAACAGCTCCTCCGGCGACGCGCCGAGGTGCGCACGCGAGAGCTCGGGCAGCTGCAAGCCGGCCTCCATGCATGCAGCCGCGGGGAGCTCCTCGCAGCCGATCTCAAACAACAGCTTCGGCATGATCCTCCTGCTGTTGTTCGAGGTAGAGCTGCGCGACGGCGCGGACGAGATTTCGAACGCGTCCGATGTAGGCGGCCCGTTCCGTGACCGAGATCGCGCCGCGTGCGTCGAGCAAGTTGAACGCGTGCGAGCACTTGAGCACGAAGTCGTAGGCGGGCAACGGCAATCCGCACTCGACGAGGTGCTTGCACTCCGCCTCGTAGTCGTCGAAGTGGCGCGCGTGCAGCTCGACGCTCGCCTCCTCGAAGTTGTAGTGCGACCACTGCCGCTCGTTCTCCTGGTAAACGTCCCGCCACGTCATCCCGTCCGCCCACTCCAGGTCGAACACGGTCGGCTTCTCCTGCACGACCATCGCTACGCGATCGAGCCCGTAGGTGATCTCGGCAGGGATCAGGTCGAGTTCGAGACCGCCGAGCTGTTGGAAGTAGGTGAACTGGGTGATCTCCATCCCGTCGCACCACACCTCCCACCCGAGGCCCCACGCGCCCACGGTCGGCTGCTCCCAGTCGTCCTCGACGAAACGGATGTCGTGGCGATCGGTGTCGAGGCCGATCGCTCGCAACGAGTCGAGATAGAGGTCGAGCACGTTGGCGGGTTGCGGCTTCAGGATCACCTGGTACTGGAAGTAGTGCTGGAACCGCATCGGGTTCTCGCCGTAGCGGCCGTCGAGCGGACGCAGCACGGGTTCCAGGTACGCGGTCTTCCAGGGCTTCGGCCCGAGGCTGCGCAGGAACGTCGCGGGATTCATCGTTCCTGCCGCCACCTCGGTGTGGTACGGCGTCAGCAGGACGCACCCCTGCGCCGCCCAGTACTCCTCGAGGGCGAGAATGATCTCCTGGTAGCTTCGCTGCGCCATGGGCGCCAATCGTACGGACCGCGGGCGGGCTGCGTCATGGAACACCACGACGATCTGCTCCGATGCGTTGCGCGGCAACGCGCTCGGGGATCCGCACGAGCGGACGCTCCACGTCTGGGCGCCGGAAGACGACACCTCGCGCCGCTATCCGTCGGTCTACGTCGTCCAGGGCATGACGGGCATCGCAGATGCTTGGTTCAACGTCGAGCCCTGGACGACCTCCTATCCCGACCGCATCGACGAGCTCGCGCTCGACGCGGTGGTCGTGCTCGTCGACGCGTTCACGGCCGTCGGCGGATCGCAGTACATCGACTCGCCGGGCATCGGCAACTACCACACGTACCTCTGCGACGAGGTCGTCCCGTACGTCGACGCACACTTCCCCACTCGCACTGACGGGCCATACCGCGGCATCCAGGGCAAGTCGTCCGGCGGCTACGGGTCGATGATCACGCCCCTGCTTCGTCCGGACCTGTTCGGGGCCCTCGCGACGCACGCCGGGGACGCGCTCTTCGAGGTCGCCTACGCCCGAGACTTCGCCCCCGCAGCCCGTGCGCTACGCGAGGCGTATGACGGCTCCTTCGATGCGTTCTGGGAAGACTTCCGCTCCGGCCGCTCAATCCTCTCCGGGCCGCACGACGAGCTGCTCGTCAACACCTACGCGATGTGTGCTGCGTACTCGTCGAACGAGGACGGCACGGTCGACATCCCCTTCGACATCGAGACCGGCGAGCGGATTCCCGAGATCTGGGAGCGCTGGCTGCGCTACGACCCGGTGTTGCTCGCGCGAAGACCGGAGCACGCAGCCACGTTGCGGAACATGCGGGCGATCTGGATCGACTCCGGCGTCTCGGACGAGTACCACCTCGACCTCGGCGCGCTTGCCTTCCATCGTGAGGTAGTCGCTGCGGGCACACCGGCGGAGAACGTTCATCTCGAGCTGTTCAAGGGCAGCCACCGCGGGCTCAGCTGGCGCTACCCGCTCTCGCTGGCGTTCCTCGTCGAGCGGCTCGCCGCGTAGAGGCTTGATGTGGATTGAGCGTGCGTGTGGGGATGGCTCAGGCCGAGCAGGTCGTTCTGGTCGGGCGAAGGGCATAGCGGTGGCTACGTTCAAGCCCGACCAGGACGAGCTGCGCCGCGCCGGAGCCACCATCCACGCGTGCGCTCAATGCGCGTCAAGCCTCTGACCCGCCGGACGCTCCATCAGCCTCGGCCCGGGGACGTCGAAACCGAGCTTGCGGTAAAGCGGATGCATCTCGACGGTGTGAAGGATCCACGAGCTGGCGGCGAGCTCACCGTTGTCGACCATCTCCCGCACGAGCGCCTCGCCGAGACCACGGCCGCGGTGCTCGGCCAGGACGTAGACATCGGCCAGGTAGACGAAGGAGATGCCGGTCACAGTCGCGGCGCGGCAGAACCCGACCTGCGCACCGTCGTGATAGAGTCCGACGACGCGAACCGCTGCGTGCACGAACGCATCTTGCGTGTCCCGGTCCCGCCCCTTCGCCCAGTACGACTCCCCGGAGAGGTACCGATGTACGGCGACGAGATCGATTCGCTCCTTGCTGTCGTCGAGCTCGTAGCCGTCGCCGAGATCCCGCTTCATGCCGACAGCGTGCGAAGCCGGAAACCGCCGTGCTCCTCGTACGACGACGTGACGACCGACAGTGCATCTCTGAGCGCGCGCTCGCTGAATGCCGTCCCGATCGCCGCGGCGAGTGGCGTCGAGAGCATCTGCTCGACCGCGATCAGCCCTTCCGGCGAGAGCCGCAGCGCCTCGCGCGCGTGGTCGCGGCAGACAGCACCGCCTGCGCGCGCTGAGAAGCCGATCAGCTCGGCGTCGGCGCCACATTCGACGCAGCTCGTCAGGTGCGGCAGGTATCCGGCGAGCCAGAGGAGCTTCAGCTGGAACGAGAGCGCCAGCGGGTCGAGCGCGTGGCGCGCCTCGCGGGTGGGCGCATCGTCGAGCAGGTCGAGGAACCGGGCGAGCGCGCCGAACGCGCGGTCGTTCGCCTCGGGCTCGCCGAAGAGGCGCAACATCGCCTCCGCCGCGATCAGGCCCACATTCAGCCGGTAGCCGCTCTCGCGCACCTGGTGGTGGGAGCGCAGGAGCTCGACGCCGGTGATTGTCTGCAACTCGCCCCCGCCCTCGTGCAGCATCAGCTCGACGTGCGACAGCGGCTCGAGGCGGCCGCCGAAGCGCGATTTCGTCTTGCGGACGCCCTTCGCGATCGCGCCGATCCGGCCCCGGTCGGCCGTGTAGAGGTGCAGGATCCGGTCGGCCTCCGAGAAGCGGATCGACCGCAGGACGATCGCCTCGGTCTTGTAGGTGCGCCGGCCAGCCATGTCCGATCGAGTGTAGAGACGGTGCCGGGGAATCCCCGTCGCTGTTTCTGCGTTTCAACCAGTAATGGCAACCATCCAGATGTATACGACCACCTGGTGTGGCTACTGCGTCCGCGCAAAGGCCCTGCTGCACAAGCTGGAGCTTGACTACGAGGAGATCGCGGTCGACGACGACCCGGCTTTCCGCGCGAAGCTGCACGACCTGACGGGCGGCTGGACCGTCCCGCAGATCCTGATCGACGGTCGTCCGATCGGCGGCTACACCGAGCTCTGGCGCCTCGAGCGCGAGGGCCGGCTCGCTGAGTTACTCGCCGCGTAGCGCGGCGAGAGGCGCTGACAGTTCGGGCAGTACCAGGTACCGCGGCCGGCCACGCGGATCTTGTCGATCGGTGTCCCGCAGCGCTCGCACGGCTGGCCGCCGCGGCCGTAGACCTTGAAGCGGTCTTGCGCGCTGCCGCTCGATCCGTCGGGCAGCTGGTAGTCCCGAAGCGTCGATCCCTGCCGCTTCACGCCCGCGTTGAGCGCCTGCCGCACGCCACGATAGACGGCTTGCACTTCGTCGAGAGCGAGCTCGTGCGCGGGCCGCAGCGGATGGACACGTGCTCGCCACAGCGCCTCGTCCGCATAGATGTTCCCGACGCCCGCGACCGTGCGTTGATCGAGGAGCGCCGCCTTGATCGGCGCGCGACGAAATTCGAGCTGCTCGGCGAGATGGCGCGCCTTGTAGGAGCTCTCGAGCGGCTCGCGGCCCACGCGGGCCTCGATGTAGGCATCGACCTCGCCGGGCTCGAGCAGCAGCCAGGTGCCGAACCTGCGCACGTCGCGGTAGGCGACCTCGACCCCGTCGTCCAGCGTGATCAGCGCGCGCCGATGGATCCCGGGCGCGGCAGCCTCCCCGGTCAGAACTGCTCCGGTCATCCGGAGATGGATCACGAGCACCCGCCCCGAAGCGAACCGCACGAGCAGGTATTTGCCACGCCTGTCGACCGTAGCGACCTGCTCGCCGACGAGCTCGCGCGCAACCTCCACGTGGTCGCGCGGGCGCGTCAGACGCGCGTCGTTGATCTCCACGTCGTCGAAGCTGCGGCCTTCGAGCACCGGCGCGAGCCGGCGGCGAACCGTCTCGACCTCGGGCAGCTCGGGCATCCCGTCACGGTAGCTACGGACGTGCCCGCGCCTCCGAGCGCGAAGGCCTTCGCAACACGCGGCTAGCGCACGACCTCGAGCAGCACGGGACGCTGCTTCGGCGGTTCGGCTGCGATCTCGTACGCCGCCAGCACGTCGCGCACCGCTTCGTCGGCGGCTGCTTCCGTCCTGGCATGCACCTCGGCAACGGTCTGGCCCGCCTCGACCCGATCGCCGCGCTTCGCATGGACGAGCACGCCGACCGCGTGGTCGATGTCGTCCTCCTTCGTGCGTCGGCCGGCACCGAGGTGCAGCGCCGCATTGCCTACGTCGATCGCGCCAAGCTCTGACACGTAGCCGTCCGTCTCGACGGCGACCTCGCGCACGATCGGCGCGACCGGCAGCGCCGACTCGTCGGCTGTGCCTCCCTGCGCTTCGATCCACGCTCGCCACGTCGCCTCAGCGGATCCGTCGGCCACGGCGGCCCGCGCGCGTCGCAGCCCCTCTGCCTCGTCGATGCCGAGATCGGAGAGGGAGAGCAGCTTCGCGCACGCGTCGAGCACGAGCTCCGTGAAGTCCGCCGGCCCGTGACCGCGCACCGTCGCGAGCGCCTCGCGCACCTCGAGCGCGTTGCCGACGGCCGACCCGAGCGGCTGCTCCATGTCTGTGAGCAGGCAGACAACTTCGCGGCCCGCGACCTGGCCGAGCTCGAGCATCGTGTGAGCGAGCCTGCGCGCATCCTCGATCGTCTTCATGAACGCGCCGTCGCCGACCTTGACGTCGAGCACGATCGCCTGGGCACCGGCGGCGAGCTTCTTCGACATGATCGACGCCGCGATCAGCGAGAGCTGGTCGACGGTCGCAGTGACATCCCGCAGGCCGTAGAGCAGCTTGTCCGCAGGGACGAGGTCACCGGTCTGGCCGATGATCGCGAGACCGACGTCGCGCACCTGCTCGACGAACTCGTCGAGCGTCAGCTCGGTGCGGTACCCGGGGATCGACTCCAGCTTGTCGAGCGTCCCACCGGTGTGTCCGAGACCCCGCCCGCTCATCTTCCCGAGCGGCACACCACACGCGGCGACGATCGGCCCGACAGCGAGCGAGGTCTTATCCCCCACGCCGCCCGTCGAGTGCTTGTCGACGACCTTCCGGCCGAGCGCTACGCCGAGATCGATCGTCTCGCCGCTACGAATCATCGCGTCGGTCAGCGCGAACGTCTCGGCGGCGGACATCCCTTTGAAGAACACCGCCATGCAGAAGGCCGCCATCTGATAATCGGGCACCTCACCGCGGGCGTATCCGAGCACAAGCTCGCTGAGCTCCTCCGCCGAGAGCTCGCCGCCGTCGCGCTTGCGCTGGATCAGCTCCGCCGGGCGGATCACTTCGTCGCCACGAAGATCGTCGAGCGACCATGGACGAGGAACGGCAGCGGCACGTCCGCGGGGACCTCTCGAGTCGGGAATGAGCTCGAGTCGCCGTAAGCGACGAGCGTGCCCCGGTCACGCACGGTCGCGCGCACCTCGCAGTCGAACCGCTCGACCGAGGCGAAATGGCGCCGCAGGAAATCCTCGCCGTTCTCGCTGTTGAAGCTCATCGTGAAAGCATCACGCGGGTACGCGAAGAGCTCACGCAGCTCGGCGATGTGATGCTCCGAGTTCGTGACCGCGATCAGCGATCCGTCATCGTCCAGCACGCGCGCCAGCTCCGAGAGCCCTCGGTCGAGATCGGGGACGTGGTAGAGCATCCAGGCAGCAACTGCCGTGTCGAACGACCCCTCCTCGAACGGCAGCGCTTGCACGTCACCCTGTCGCGCATCGACCACGCCGCGCACCTGTGCCAGCTCGACCATGCGCGGGGAGAAGTCGAGGAATGACACCTGTGCGCCGAGGTCTCGCTGAATGCGCTCTGCGAGCTCGCCCTGCCCTCCCCCGACCTCCAGCAGTCGGCGTGGTTTGGCCAACACGATCTGCTGCCAGAGAATCTCCTTCGCGTCTTCGCCCTCCGCACCGATCCACAGCGCCTGCCGTGCGCGCAGGTTCGCCTCCGTCGCGTACTGCTCTTTCACGACGGCCTGGTCGTCGAAGGCCATCAGGGCTCGAGGATCGGCGTGCCGGGGATGCCGCGCCCGGGTGGCTTGCCGCCGAGCCACGCGTTGACCGTCGCGCCGACGTCGCCGAACTCGCCGCCCTCGAGCACTCGACCGGCAGCGTTGCGTCCCTCGACGTAGGCAAGTAGCAGCGCGTGCTCGCGCGAGTGGTCGGTAGAGGGGGTCGTCGGGTCGCAGCCGTGATCGGAGGTGAGGATCAGAAGGTCGTTCGGCCGCAGCGCGTCGAGAATGTCAGGCAGCCGCCGGTCGAAGTCCTGGAGGCAGCGATGG
>JACDGR010000117.1 GCA_013821525.1 Actinomycetota bacterium | reverse complement strand
CACCTGGACGGTTCCGCTCCGCCCCGGCGACGTACATCCGTGGGCGATCGACGCCTTCGGCGAGACGATGCAGCAGCTCTCTGCAGAGGTGGGCTCGGTCGCAGACGGCGCCTTCAACGTGACGGCGCCAACGCAGCAACTCGCAGACGCCGCAGGGTCGTCTCGCGCAGCGGCGCGGCGCTTGCTGCTGCTCGGCGGCGAAGGCGGTGCCCTGCTCCTCGCGTTCACGATCCTTGCGGCTGCCGCGCTGCGACGAGACGTGACCGACGCACGCCGTCGCCTGGTCTGGTTCGGCGCGCGCCGGTGGCAGGTCGAGCTGTTCACGCTGGCCGAGTCGGCGTCACTCGCCGCGCTCGGGATGATCGCGGGCTGGGTCGTCGGCGGCGGGGTCGCCGCAGCGATCGCGGCGCGCGCGGGGTCGCCCGCCGCACAGGTCGTGACACACGCGCTCCTCTCGCCGAGCGGGCTTCTCGGCGCACTCGGCGTTGCGGCCGCCGCGGGACTGCTGCTCTACGCGACGGTGCGTGCACCGGCCGTGCAGCTCGGCCGCCTGGCGTTCACCCCGCTCGACGCCGCTGCGGCAGGCGCGATCGCGGTCGTGCTCGTCGGCTGGGCGCGTGGCTCGGTCGATTCGCAGCAGCTCGCTTCGGGAGGTGGGACGAGCGCGTTCCTGATCCTCGTGCCGGCGCTGATTGTCTTTGCAGCGGCAGTCGTCGCGGCGCGTCTGCTCGCGCCCACGCTGCGCGCACTTGGGCGCGCCGGGCGCCGCGGACCGATCGCGCTTCGGCTCGCGGCGGCGTCACTCGCGCGGAACCCCGGCCACGCTGCTGTCGCGGCAACGTTCCTCGTCGCCAGTCTCGGGCTCGCGCTCTTTGCCGTCTCGTACCGCTCGACGCTGCTCGCGGGACAGCGTGACGAGGCGCGCTACGCCGTTCCCGCTTCGTTCGTCCTCTCCGAGGATCTGTCGCAGCTCGTGCCCGTCCTGCACGGTGCACGGCTTTCGCGGTACCCGGCACCGCCGACCCAGACGCTGCGCCTGACGGGCAACGTCCCGTCCGGGACGACGTTCACGTTCCTCGGAGTACCGGGGGCCGCGCTCGCGAAGATCGGTGGCTGGCGCAGCGACTTCGCGACGAAGTCGCTCGCGACTCTCAGCGCAGCGATCACCCCGCGCAAAGACACCGCACTCCGCACGACGAGCTTGCCGGCCGGTCGACGCTTCAGCCTTCCCGCCTCCACCGTCGGCGACGACGTCGGTATCCGGGCGATCTTCCGGTCGCCGCTCGGCGACTACCAGGCCGTCGGGATCGGGCACACAAACGGAACGCACCGCGTGGTGCTGCGCGGCCGCATCCCGTTCGATCATGCAACGCTCGCGCAGTTCCAGGTCGACGTCGTGAACTCGGGGCGGATCACCGCGAACGCGGGTGTCGGGATCCAGCCTTCTGCGCGCGGCGTTCTGTCCCTCGGCGCGGCGCGCGTGGACGGCCACCTCGTGCGTGCGCCGTTCGCAGGCTGGCGCGGCGGCGGCGGGATCAGCGGCAGGTCGGCGAAGCTCGGCTACATCCTGACGCCGGAGCGCACCGGAACCTTCCGTCCCGCCCAGGCGACCGACGGGATCGCGCTGCCGATTCTCGCGACGCCGCGCATCAGCGCCGCGGCCGGGCCACGCGGCCTGATCCCGCTGCAGGTCGAAGGCGAGGCGGTGACCGGCCGGATCGTCGGCACGTTGGAGCGCTTCCCTTCGATCATCGGCGACGCCGTGATCGCCGACCGCCAGAGCGCTTCGACCAAGCTCGACAGCAGCGCGCCCGGACTCGGAACCGTGGACGAGCTCTGGCTGAACGTGCCGGCTGCGCAGGAGAGCGCCGTTGCGCGCCAGCTGGGACGCGCACCGTTCACGCACCTTGCAGTCGCCTCGCGCGCGGACACGCTCGCCGAGTTGCGAGCCGATCCGCTGGCGCGCGGAGCCCTGCTCACGCTCGCCGGCACCGCAGCCGTTGCGCTGCTGCTCGCGCTCGTCGGCCTGTTGCTCTCTGTCGTCGGCGACGTGCGGGACGATCGTGGCGAGCTCTTCGACCTCGAGGCACAAGGCGCAGCCCCTGCGACGATTCGCGCGCACCTTCGCCTGCGCGCACTGCTCGTAGCCGTGTTCGGAGTGATCGGCGGCGTCGGCCTCGGTGCGCTCCTCTCCGAGCTCGTGATCGCGCTCGTGTCCGTCACCGCGAGCGCCGCTCGGCCGGAGCCCCCGCTTCAGCTCGCGGTCGATCTGCCGTTGCTCGCACTCGCCGCACTCGCATACGTCGCACTCGCGACCGTGCTCGTCGCCGCGGCCACCGCAACGCGTGGCGGCGTGCCCGCGCGCGCGGCGGAGGTGGCTGCGTGAACGCGATCGAGCTCAAGGACGTGTTCCGGGTGCACTCGACGCCGGAAGGGGATGCAGCCGCGCTCCAGGGGCTCTCGCTGCGCGTCGCCGAAGGCGAGGTCCTGACCGTGCTCGGCCCGAGCGGATCGGGCAAGTCGACCCTGCTGCGCCTGCTCGCTGGGCTCGACCGCCCTTCGGCGGGAGTCGTCCGCGTCCACGGATCCGATCTCGGCAAGCTCGGTGGTCGCCAGCTCGCCCGCTACCGGTCGAGCGTGCTCGGCTACGCCGACCAGCACTACGGGCGGGCGCTTGCACCGGAACTGAGTGCGCGCGAGCTCGTCGCTCTCCAGCTCGGCCTGCACGGAACCCCCGGCAGACAGCGGCTGCGCCGCGCGGACGAGCTCCTCGATCGCGTCGGCCTCGCCGACAAGCGCGAACGCACCCCCGGACGCCTCTCGGGCGGCGAGCAGCAGCGCGTCGCGCTGTGCGCGGCGCTCGCGCACCGGCCGCGCGTGTTCCTCGCCGACGAGCCGACGGGCGAGCTCGACGCGGCGACCGCCGACCAGGTGTACGAGATGCTCGCCGAACTGGTGCGCGAGCACCGATGCACGACGGTGATCGTGAGCCACGATCCCGAGTCGGCGCGCATCGCCGACCGCATCGTCCGCATCCGCGACGGGCGCGTCTCGGAGGAGTGGGCGCGCTCGGGCGACGAAGCCGACACGATCGTGGTGGGCCGGGGCGGCTGGCTGCGCCTGCCGGAGGAGCTGCTGCTGCGCGCCGGCATCGGCACCCGCGCGACCGCCCGCTTTGAGGCCGGCTCGCTCGTCGTCTCGCCCTCCCCGGGCTCGGAGGTCGGCGCCGAAGCGCCCGCTCCGGCGGAGCCGCAGGCAGTCAGACGGCCGGGTGAGGTGGTCGCTGCAGCGCGTTCCCTCGGCAAGCGCTACGGCGAGACCGTCGTCTTGGACGGGTTCGACGCCGAGTTCCGCGCAGGCGCCCTGCACGCGGTCGTCGGCCCATCGGGCTCGGGAAAGACAACGCTCCTGCACCTGCTCGCCGGGCTCGAGCTCCCGGACGGTGGGACGGTTACCGTGGGTGAGGTCGACCTGTCACAGCTCGACCGCGCGACGCGCGCCGCGCTCCGCCGCGACCAGATCGCCTACGTCGGCCAGCAGGCCGGCCTCGTCCCGCATCTCTCGGCGCTCGAGAACGTCGAGCTCGCCTTGGCGCTGCGGGGCAAGCTGAGACAGGGAGCAGGCAGCCTCGCCGCCCTCGGCGCGCTGGAGTCGGTCGGGCTCGGCGAGCGCGCGACCCAGCGTGTGGCCAGGCTCTCGCAGGGAGAACGAGCGCGTGTGGCGATCGCCCGCGCGGTCGCTGCGCGGCCCCGCCTGCTCCTCGCCGACGAGCCGACCTCTCGGCTCGACGGCGCCAACGCGATCTCGGTCGCGATCCTGCTGGCGCGGCTCGCCCGGGAGACCGGAGCGGCAGTCCTCTGCTCGACGCACGATCCGCTCGTGATCGAGCAGGCCGAATTCCAAATATCCCTTGCGAAGCTCCCCCGAATGGGGGAAAGGGGCTAACCCAAGACAACCGATCCTCTGAGAGCGGTGGCCTCACTCGATCTTCGCCAATCCACCATCTTTTCGCGGCTCCGCGGCCTGCTGGAGGTCACGCGGCTCGTCCGGACGAGCGAGGAGCTGCCCGAGCTCCTGTCGGCGATCGCACGCACCGTCTCGGACTCGCTGGCGTTCCGCACCGTCGTGATCAACCTGTACCGGCCGGAATGGGATGACTACGTCGTCACGACGGTCTATGGGAGCGACGAAGCGCGTGAAGCGCTCCTCGGACAGGTGCGGCAGATGTCCGACTGGGAGCCGCTGCTCGACCAGCGCTTCCTGCAGCGCGGGGCCTACCTCGTGCCGTATGGCGAGTTCGACTGGACCGGCCACATCGAGTCGTTCACCCCAGACCTTCCCGTCAGCGACGATCCGAACGCCTGGCATCCCGACGACGCATTGTTCGCGCCGATGCGCGGAACCGACGGGCAGCTGCTCGGCATCCTCTCCGTCGACGAGCCGATCTCCGGCCGCAAGCCGAGCGGCGACGAGATCGACGTCCTCGTCGCGGTCTCCGAGCATGCGGCACTCGCGGTGCAGGGCGCACAGGAATCCGCGCGCGCGAAAGCCAACCGCGAGGCGCTTGCGCATCTTCTCGCGGTCTCCGCCGGGTTGACGAAATCGCCCGACACGAAGGAACTGCTTCAGCACGTTTGCGAGGCGACCGCAGAGGCGCTCGGATTCGAGAAGGTCGCGGTGCAGCTGTTGAATCGCGAACTCGGCACGTACGAGAGCGTGGCGGAAACCGGGTTCGGGCCAAACGAGAACCTTGGTATTCCGATGCGCGTCGACCAGGTCGAGAAGCTGCTGTCGTCCGAGCTCGTCGAAGACTGCCTGCTGATGCCCGGCGACGAAGCACTACGCTTGCTCCCCGACCGCGCAGGCGGCTACCGGTCGCGCATGAACGGCCGAGGCCCACGGTCGTGGCAGAACCACTGGCTCTTCGTGCCGCTCTTCGACCGCCGCGGCGGTCGCGTCGGATACATCTGGGCTGACGACCCGCTCGATCGGCTCCAGCCCGAGCCGGAGCGTCTCCACATCCTGCGCGCATTCGCCAACCAGGCGATGACCGCGCTCGAGCAGGCCGCACAGTTCGAGGCGGTTCAGGATTCGAACGCGCATCAACGTGCGCTGATCGACGCGTCGCCGGTCGCGATCATCGACTTCGACTTCGACGGGCGTGTGCGCTCGTGGAACGCGGGTGCCGCCGAGATGTTCGGGTGGAGCTCCGACGAGACGATCGGGCGCGTCAGCCCGATCGTGCCGGCCGAAGAGCTCGACCTCTTCCTGAACAACTTGGAGCGAGTCCGCTCGACCGGCGAGATGCTCCGCGACCTCGACTTGCGGCGGTTGCATCGCGATGGCTCCCTGATCGACGTCAGCACGTCGGCCGGCCCGATCCGCAACGCGCACGGCGAAGTCGTCGGAGTGATCGCACTGATGGTCGATGTGACGGCCCGCAAGCGCTCCGAGCGCGCGCTTGCCACGAGCGAGGGCCGCAAGGACGCGATCCTCCGCGCCACGCTCGACTGCGTCGTGATCGTCGATCACGCGGGACTGGTCACCGAGGTGAATCCGGCGACCGAAGAGACCTTCGGCTGGACGCGTAGCGAGATGGTCGGCAGGCCGTTCCTCGAGCTGGTCGTCGCGGCGGAACATCGCACCGAGCTCTCGGGAGTGCTCGAGACCGGCCACGGCCCGCTCCTCGGTGCGCATCTCGAGATCAGTGCGTTGCGCTCTGACCACCGGCCGTTCCCGGCCGAGCTCGCGATCACGCGGGTCGACGTTCCTGGCCCGAACCTGTTCGCGGTGTCGCTCCGTGACGTCACCAAGCGTCACCAGCGTGAAGAGCGTCTGCTCGAAGCCGAGGCGAAATACCGGACGCTCGTCGAGCAGCTCCCGATTGCGACCTACATCAACGATCCGGGCCTGCCGGTCAGCACGCGCTACATGAGCCCGCAGATCGAGGCGATCCTCGGCTTCCCTGTCTCCGACTGGCTCAGTGACACGAACGAGTTCTTCATCGGACGCGTCCATCCCGACGACCACGAGCGGATCGAGGCCGAGATCACACGGACACACGCGACCGGTGAGAACTTCCGGCTCGAGTATCGGATGATCGCTGCCGACGGTCGCACCGTCTGGGTGCTCGACGAGACGGTCACCGTGCGTGACGGCGAGTATCGCCCGCTCTTCCTCCAGGGCTACCTGATGGACGTGACCGACCGGCGCGCGACCGACAACGCACTGCGTACGAGCGAGGATCTGTACCGGCTAGTCGTCGAAGGCTCGCGCGATCTGATCGCCGTGATCGATGCGGAAGGCACGACGACGTACGTCTCGCCCGCAGTCACGTCGCTGCTCGGCCACGACCCCGATCGGTTCACGGGGAAACGGTTCGGCTCGCTGATGCATCCCGATGATGTCGAGCATGTCCGCACCTACTTCGCGCAGCGTGCGGCCGGGGACGACACGCCGAGCAGCATGTCGGCCCGCGTGCAGCACGCCGAGGGGCACTGGGTCGACCTCGAAGGCAGCATCTCCGTGATTGGCGGCGGAGCCGACGGGGTGCCGATGCAGTTCGTGTGTATAGCGCGCCCCGCCCAGCGCGCGGCACTGCGTCCTGCAGCGGCTTAGATAGCCACCGGCTGCCGCGCGCGCCAGGACGACCAGCCGCCCTCGTACGAACGCAGCCCGCCGTCCGAGATCTCGACGATCCGGTCGGCGATCCGGTCGAGGAAGTACCGGTCGTGCGACACGAAGATCGCCGTGCCCTGAAAGTCCTCGAGCGCGCTCTCGAGCATCTCGACCGACTCGATGTCGAGATGGTTCGTCGGCTCGTCGAGCAGCAGGCAGTTGGCACCCTCGAGCATCAGCAGCAACAGCTGCAAGCGCGTCCATTCGCCACCCGAGAGCGAATCGAGCGGCCTTCGGACCTGCTCGTAGGAGAACAGGAACTTCATCAGCCGTGAGACTGCCTCGCCCTCGGAGATCGGAGCGGCACGGCGCACCAGCTGCAGCGGGGTCGCCTTCGGATCGTCGGGACGACGGTCCTGCGCGAGACGCCCGAAGCGGATTGACGGACCGGCCTTGCGCTCGCCTTCGGTGGGCGCGAGCTCGTCGGCGAGGAGCCGGAGGAAGACCGACTTGCCGGCGCCGTTCTCGCCGACCACGCCCACACGCTCGCCGCGCAGCACGGTCAGGTCGACGCCGGCGAGGATCGGATTCCCACCGAGCTCGACACCGACCTCCGAGAGCTCGACGACACGCTCGCCGCCGCGTGCATGCGGGCGAAGCTCGAGGGCGATCTTGCGCCGCTCGAGCACGGGCCGGTCGATCTTGTCCATGCGGTCGATCTGACGCTGCTTGTTGCGCGCCTGCTTGATGTGGCGCTCGTCTACCACGCGACTCGCCCAGTCCTTGAATCGGCGGATCGCTTCCTCGAGCCGCGCGATCTCCTTCTGCTGCGTGACGTATTGCTGCTGCTGACGCTGCAACTCGAGCTCGCGCGCGACCGTGTAGGCGGAGTAGTTCCCCGGCCACATGCGGATGCGGCCCCCCGACAGCTCGGCGATCTGCGACACCGTCTCGTCGAGCAGATAGCGATCGTGCGAGACAGCGACGACCGCGCCCTCGAAGGAGCGCATCAGCTGCTCCATCAACTCGCGCGCCTCGACGTCGAGATGCGCCTCGGGCTCGTCGAGGAGCAGCACATCGGGCTCGCGCAAGAGGCACGCGGCGAGTCCGACGAGCTTGCGCTGGCCACCGGAGAGAAGTCGTGTCGCCTTCGTCACGTCGGAATCGTCGAGGCCGACCGCGGCGAGCAACGCGCGTGCGCGCCCGTCGAAGCCAGGCCCGCCGGCTGCGGTCCAGCGCTCCAGTAGATCCTCCTGGCGGCGCAGCAGCCGCGACAGCTTGTCGAGGTCGGCGCCGACGGCACCGAGCTGCGTCTCGACCTGTTGGAGGTCGCGCTCGAGCTCGTCGAGATCCGGGCGCGCGACGGCGAGCGTGCGTAACGCATCTCGGTCGTCACCCTCGAGCTGCTGCGGCAGAAACGCGAGCACGAGCCCGCGCCGCTGCGTGATCTCCCCGGCGTCCGCCGTCTCCTCCCCGACGAGAATGCGGAGCAGTGTCGACTTGCCGCCACCGTTCGGGCCGATGATGCCCAGGCGGACGCCGGGCTCGACGTCGAAGTCGAGCCCGTCCAGGATCAGGCGCGAGCCGAAGCTCTTCGCGAGACCGCGTGCCTGCACGAGCGACATGCATCCAGGCTAGACCGCCTCGGTCGCGCTGTCGTCGTCCGTGCGGAGGAGGCGGATGGATGATTGGAAGGCTGATTCGCCGAGCCGGCGGTAGCCGGCGATCGACGGATGGTCGCCGTCTGCGTCGGTCCACTCGAGCTTCATCCGGCCGGGCAAGTCGGGATCCTCGAGCGTGTCGTGGAACGGCAGGAGCGGCACCTCGAGGCTGGCGATCAGCGCGTTCAGCTCGCGGATCGGCGCTTCGGCGCCGGGCCAGCCATTGTTCCACGGCAGGACGTCGCAGACCGCCACGCGCAAGCCGAGGGCGAGCCCGCGCTCGACCATCGCCGCGAGCTGCTCGGCGGCCGCGGCGAGCGAACGGCCCTGCGCGATGTCGTTGATCCCGCCCTGGACGATCAGGACCTCCGCTCCCTCGACAGCCTCGTCGAAGCGCGCCGCGATCTCGTCCGTGCGCTCGCCCCAGATCCCGAAGTTGCGCAACTCGAGCTCCGGATGAGCGAGCCCGGCCCAGTACTCCCACTGGCCTGTCGGATCACCGGTACGCGAACGCGAGTCCCAGTGCGGTGAGCCCTCGGTGATCGAGTCCCCGAGGCAGGCAACGACGGTCGGCACGCCAACCGTTCTAGCGCACCCGGGGGCGCGTCACACCTGCGACTCCATTGTGTGACTCTTTCGAGCCGGAGGCAGCCGCCGGTCTTTCGCGCCCGGATCGAGGCTGCGCCATGC
>JACDGR010000116.1 GCA_013821525.1 Actinomycetota bacterium | reverse complement strand
CTCGCGGGAGGCAATATCACCCGCAACACGACGATCATCCGCTCGAACTACCTGTGGGACGAGAGCGCCGCGATCTACGAGCGGTCGCTGCAGCTCTGGGAGGGCCTCTCCGACGAGCTCGACTACGACCTGCGCTTCGACCAGCGTGGCGTGCTCAACCTCGCGCACACGCTGCAAGACGTGCGGGACGGTGTGCGCCGCGTCGAGGCGAACCGTCTCAATGGCATCGACGCGGAGTGGCTCGAGCCGGACGAAGTGTCGGCGCTCTGCCCGATCCTCGACGTCTCGCAGGACACCCGTTACCCGGTCCTCGGCGCCACGTTCCAGCAGCGTGGAGGGATTGCGCGGCACGAGAACGTCGCATGGGGGTTCGCACGCGCGGCCGATGCGCTGGGCGTCGATCTCCTGCAGGGGTGCGAGGTCACCGGCTTCGACGTGACCGGTGGGCGCGCGGTCGGTGTGGAGACCACGCGCGGCGCGATCGCGGCCGGTGCGGTGGCGCTCGTTGCGGCAGGCCACACCTCCGTGCTGGCCGGCTTCGCCGGCTTCGACCTGCCCTTGCAGAGCCACCCACTACAGGCGCTCGTCTCAGAGGTGTACGAGCAGGTTCTCGACACGGTCGTGATGTCCAACGCCGTGCACGTCTACGTCAGCCAGGCGCACAAGGGCGAGCTCGTGATGGGTGCCGGTGTCGACCCGTACAACTCCTACGCCCAGCGTGGCTCCGTGCACGTGATCGAGCGCCAGCTCGCAGCCGCTGTCGAGCTCTTTCCCATCTTCGGCGAAGCACGGGTTCTGCGTACCTGGGCCGGGATCGTCGACGTTTGCCCTGATGCATCGCCGATCGTCGGGCTATCGCCGGTCGACGGCCTCTACCTCAACTGTGGCTGGGGAACCGGGGGCTTCAAGGCTACCCCCGGCTCCGGCTCGACTTTTGCCTGGACGATCGCGAACGGCTCACCGCACGAGTTGAACGTTCCCTTCGCACTCGAGCGCTTCGCAACCGGCGCCCTGATCGACGAGCACGGCGCCGCGGGGGTTGCACACTGATGCTGCTCATCCCTTGCCCGTGGTGTGGTGAGCGCGACGAGATCGAGTTCTCCTACGGGGGCGAAGCCGGCGTGCCCTATCCGTCTGACCCGGCCGAGCTGAGCGACGAAGCTTGGGCCCGATTTCTCTTCGTGCGGGCGAATCCGAGAGGCGCCTTCCACGAGCGATGGGTGCACACACACGGCTGCAGACGCTGGTTCGACCTGACCCGCGACACGGTGACGCATGAGATTCACGTTCGCGAGCGCTGAGCTCGCGGCAAGGGACGGCGAGACCCTGGCCGCCGCCCTGGTGCGCAATGGCGTCCGTGGCGGCTTCACCTCGCTCTACCGCGGCCGCCCTCGGGGCGTCTATACCGCCGGCGAGGAGGAGCCGAACGCGCTCGTGCAGATCGGCTCGGAGACGATGGTGCGGGCGACGCTCGTCGAGGTCACCGACGGACTCGTCGCAGAGCCCGTGGCGGGCAAGGGCCGGCTCGAGCGGCGTACGACGCCGACGCGGTTCGATGCCATGAACGCACACTGCGACGTGCTCGTCGTCGGCGGCGGTGCCTCCGGCCGCGCTGCGGCGGCCCGGGCTTCAGGGCGCGTCATCTGGCTGGACGGGCGGCGCAGCGACCCCGACCTCACCCTCCCGCGTACCTGGGCAGTCGGCATCTACGACGACAACTACGTCCTCGCGGTCGAACGGGGCCGGCGCGTCTGGCGTATTCGCGCGCAGCACGTGATCCTGGCGACCGGTGCGATCGAACGGCCGACGGTCTTCGAGGACAACGACCGTCCGGGCGTGATGCTCGCAGGGGCCGCATCGGCCTACGGGCACCCCGAGGGCGTCGTCGCGGTTTCCGGCGGTTGGAGCCCGCGCGTGCATCTCTGGAGCCAGGCGCGCGGAGGCCTACGCTGGGACGATCGCATCGGCGCGCCGGTGCCGAGCGGTGACCTGCGCGGAGTCGAATGCGTGGGGTCGCTGACCGGCGAGGGGCTTCCCGACGCGGCGCCGTTCGCCATCCCGGACGGCGACGAGGAGATCATGTTCGTTGATCTCGAGCGCGACGCCACCGTCGCCGACGTGCGCCGCTCTGTCGGAGCGGGCCTACGATCGCTCGAGCACATCAAGCGATTCACGACGATCGGCACCGGCTCGGAGCAGGGCAAGCTCGCGAACGTCCTCGCACTGCGCGTCGCCGCCGAGCTGCTTGGTGTGCATCCGGGTGAGCTGGGCTCGACGACATTCAGGCCGCCGTACCTGCCTGTCTCGTTCGCGCTCCTTGCAGGCCGTCACCGCGGCGAGCTGTTCGATCCCGTGCGCGTGACGCCGATCCATCCGTGGCACGTCGACCGTGGCGCTGTCTTCGAGAATGTTGCACAGTGGAAGCGACCGCGTTACTACCCGGAGGAAAACGAGACCATGGAGAGCGCCGTTCTCCGAGAATGCGCTGCGGCGCGCGAGGGAGTGGCGATGATGGACGCGACGACCCTTGGCAAGATCGACGTCCAGGGACCGGACGCTGTGGAGTTCCTGAACAGGATCTACACGAATGCCTACGACTCGCTCGCCGTCGGAATGTGCCGCTACGGCGTGATGTGCAAGAACGACGGCATGGTGTTCGACGACGGCGTGGTGATGCGTGTGGGCGAGCACCGTTTCGTGTGCACCACCACAACTGGCAACGCGGCAGCCGTGCTTGCCTGGATGGAGGAGTGGTTGCAGACCGAATGGCCTGAGCTGCGCGTCCGGCTCACGTCGGTCACGGAGCAATGGTCGACAGTCGCCGTCGTCGGGCCTGGCGCTCGAGGCCACCTCGCGCAGCTGACCGAGATCGCTCTTGACTCTGACGCGTTTCCGTTCATGGCGATTCGCGAAGGGGAGGTCGCTGGGATCCCCGCCCGCGTCTGCCGTGTCAGCTTCTCTGGCGAGCTCGCGTTCGAGCTCAACGTGGACGGTCGGCAGGCCCTCGCGCTGTGGCAAGCGGTATACGGGGCAGGCCCGATCACTCCCTACGGCACCGAGACGATGCACGTCCTCCGCGCCGAGAAGGGCTACCCGATCATCGGACAGGACACGGACGGCACGGTCACCCCACACGACCTGGGCCTGGGCTGGATCGTCTCGAAGAAGAAACCCGACTTCGTCGGCAAGCGGTCGTTCGCACGAACGGACACGGCGCGCGGCGACCGCAGGCACCTCGTCGGCCTCCTGCCGGCGGAGCTCGTTGCCGAGGGCGCCCAGATCGTGGCCCGACCCGGCGAGCACAGGATGCTCGGCCACGTCACCTCGAGCTACCGCAGCGCTGCGCTCGGCCGCCCGTTCGCGCTCGCACTGGTGCAGCGCGGCCGCGAACGCATAGGCGAGACGGTGGTGGCGGGTGGTGTGGCGGCCGAGATCGTCGCGCCGGTGCTCTTCGACCTGGAGGGGGCGCGCCGTGACGGCGTCGGTGTCTGAGCTCGAGCTCGGCCCGCAGGTCGACGTGCGGGGCGACGCACCGACCGGCTTCCCGCGGTCGCCCAACAAGACCGCCCTCGTCGGCGGGCGCACGGCGCTCTGGCTTGGTCCCGACGAGTGGCTCGTGCTCGGAGGCGTCGAGTCGGACTTCCGCGGAGCGCTTGCCGCGGTCGACGTCTCGGCCAACCGCATCGCTCTCAAGGTCACGGGCCGAGGAGCGGTAGATCTGCTCGCTCAGGGCTGCGCGCTCGATCTGCACGAGACGCGCTTTCAGGTCGGCGACTGCGCGCAGACGCTGCTCGCCCGTGTCGAGGTGGTGCTCCACCGCACCGCCCTCGACACGTTCACCGTGCTCGTCAGGCCCTCGTTCGGGCCGTACCTGCGCGCGTGGCTGGCCGACGCGCTGCTCGGGCTGGGTTCGCAGACGTGAGTCTCCGTAGCGCGAAGTGGTTCGGCAACGCTGACCTCGCGGGCTTCATCCACCGCGCGTCTCTACACGCGGAGGGAATCTCGCGCAGCGCACTCGAGGGCCGACCGGTGATCGGGATCTGTAACTCGTGGTCCGAGCTCGTCAACTGCAACCTGCACTTCCGCGGCCTCGCTGAGTCGGTCAAGCGCGGCGTGCTGCTGGCCGGCGGGTTACCGCTCGAGTTTCCCACGATCTCGCTCGGCGAGAACCTGATGAAGCCCAGCTCGATGCTCTTCCGAAATCTGATGTCGATGGACGTCGAAGAATGCATCCGCGCATACCCGCTGGACGCGGTGGTGCTGCTCGGCGGCTGCGACAAGACGGTTCCTGCGCAGCTGATGGGCGCGGCGAGCGCGGACGTGCCCGCGATCATGGTTACGGGCGGCCCGTCGGAGCCGGCGTGGTTCCGCGGGCGGCAGCTCGGGGCGGGCACCGACCTCTGGCACTACGCAGACGAGCTGCGCGCAGGTCGGATGTCCGAGCTGGAGTTCGCAGAGCTCGAGGCTGCCGCGACACCGACGTACGGCACGTGCAACGAGATGGGCACCGCCTCGACGATGGCAGCACTCGTCGAGGCGCTCGGCATGTCGCTGCCGAACACCGCCACGATCCCCGCCGTTGCTGCGGCGCGTCTGCGGGCAGCGGAGGCGACGGGTGCGCGCGCGGTGGAGATCGCGCGCGCGGAGCTGCGGCCGTCCGCGATCCTCACAGCCGAGGCGTTCGACAACGCGATCACGTTACTGAGCGCGCTCGGGGGAGGTACGAACGCCGTGTTGCACCTGCTCGCACTCGCAGGACGCGTTGGCGTGCCGCTGACGCTCGACCGTTTTCACGAGCTGGCCGCGCGCACGCCGCTGCTCGTGAACGTACGTCCCTCGGGTGAGCATCTGGTCGAGCAGCTCCACCACGCCGGTGGCGTGGTTGCCGTTCTGGGGGAGCTAACGCCGCTCCTACAGACGGAGTCGATCGCGGTAAACGGGCTGACACTGAGAGCGAACGTCGCCGATGCGGAGGTGCTCGATCGTGACGTGATCGGAACGCTCGCGTCCCCGTTCGGGGCGCCAGGCGCGATCGCGGTGCTGCGTGGGAGCCTCGCCCCCAATGGTGCAGTCATCAAGCGCAGCGCCGCGTCGCCCCACCTCGCGCGTCATCGCGGTCCAGCAGTGGTCTTCGAAGATGTCTACGACGTTGCGGCGCGAATCGACGACCCGGCGCTCGACGTCACCGCCGACTCCGTGCTCGTGCTGCGATCGAGCGGCCCTCAGGGCGGTCCCGGCATGCCGGAGTGGGGACAGATCCCGATCCCTGCGAAGCTGCTCGCACAGGGTGTAACCGACATGGTGAGGGTCTCGGACGCCCGGATGAGTGGCACCGCGTTCGGCACCGTCGTGCTGCACGTCTCACCTGAGTCCGCGGCAGGAGGGCCACTGCGCGCGGTCGAGAACGGCGACGTCATCTCGCTGGACCTGGATCGCGGCCTGATCGACCTGGAGGTCTCGCAGGCGGAGGTTGCACTCCGGCTGGAACGTCTCGGCCCTGTCGTGCCGCGTTATCGCCGTGGCTACGGCGCTCTCTACCTCGACCACGTCCTGCAGGCCGAGTCAGGTTGCGACTTCGATTTTCTGCGCGCGCTGCCCGGTGAACCGGCGGTCAGCGAGCCCTTCGGGCTCCTGTCGGGCTGGGTTGGTGGCTGGTGACGAGAACCGTAGTGCCGGTGGGCAGCTCGTACGGCACCTTGCGCGCGTCGTTTCGCTGGGCGATCCCGGAGTCGTTCAACATCGGGGTGGCGTGCTCCGACGCGCACCCGGCGGGCGATGTCGCGCTCGTCGAGATCACCCCGTCCGGCCTGCGGGAGTGGACGTTCGGGGAGCTGAGTGAGCAGTCGAACCGCTTTGCGAATGCGCTCGTGGGGCTCGGCGTCGAGGCTCGGAACTGTGTCGCGTTCGTCCTCCCGCAGGGAGGCTCCGCCGCGATCGCGCACCTCGGCATTTACAAGCTCGGTGCGGTCGCACTGCCACTGAGCGCGCTGTTCGGCTCCGACGCGCTCCGGCACCGGCTCGTCGACAGCGGCGCCCGCGTGGTGGTCACCGGTGCCGGAATGCTCGAGCAGGTCGCGCAGATCGCGGCCGAGGTCGACGCGACCGTGATCTGCGATGCGCCCGTCGCTGCCCCGCACCGCGAGCTGCACGCTTTACTTCGCGACGCCTCGCCGCGCTTCGTGTCCCGTGACACGGCAGCGGACGACCCCGCGTACCTGATCTACACCTCGGGTACGACCGCCTCGCCGAAGGGCGTATTGCATGCACATCGCTCCCTCCTCGGCCACCTGCCCTGCCTCGAGCTCGGCCACGATCGGTTCCCACAGCCGGGCGACCGCAACTGGACGCCCGCGGACTGGTCGTGGATCGGCGGCTTGATGGACGCGGTCATGCCGTCGCTGTATCTCGGAGTCTCGGTCGTCGCAGCGCCACGAGCGGGATTCGACCCCGAGTGGGCGACGAGGCTGATCGTCGACGCGGGCGTGCGCAACGCGTTCATTCCGCCCACGGCCCTTCGGCTGATGAAGGCCGCCGGCGTCTCGCTCCCGCCCGGCACGCTCCGCTCGATGATCAGCGGCGGCGAGACTCTTGGCGCCGACGTTCTCGCCTGGGGCGAAGAGAGGCTGGGCGTGACCATCGCGGAGATGTATGGCCAGTCCGAGGCGAACCTGCTCGTCGGGAACGCGCCAAGCGTTTTCGCCCCGCGCCCGGGCTCGATGGGCCGGCCGTATCCGGGCCACGAGGTCGAGGTGCTCGGTGAAGACGACGCGCCCGCTGCGCCGGGCGAGGACGGCGAGATCGCGCTTCGCTTACCCGACCCGGTCGCGTTTCTCGGCTACCTCGGCGCGCAGGAGGCGACGGCTGCGAAGACCCGCGACGGGTGGTTGAGGACCGGAGACGTTGCGCAACGCGACGAGGAGGGCTACATCTGGTTCCGTGGCCGCGCCGACGACCTGATCATGTCGTCCGGCTACCGCATCTCGCCGCTCGAGGTCGAGCAGTGTTTGCTGCGTCACGAGGCGGTCGCGGCCGTCGCGGTCGTCGGTGCGGCGGACGAGCTGCGGGGCCAGATCGTCAAGGCGTTCGTCGTCCCGACCGCACAGGTTGCGCCGGGCGAGGCGCTCGGACTTGAACTACAGGCGTTCGTCCGCGCGCGGCTCGCTGCCTATGAGTACCCCCGCCTGATCGAGTTCGTCGACGAGCTTCCCCAGACGGTGACCGGCAAGATACGCCGTTCGGTGCTCGCGGGTCGCGCTGAGGCCTGACCAATACCGTCGTTCCAACACTGCGCACGTGCCGGGTCGGGCGAGCGTGGCCCCTAATGCTCGGCGAGGCGATTGGCGCTGCGGCGGAGCCTCTTCCAAGCGTCAGGAAGCTGGCGGGTGATCGTCGAGCGTCGTACGCCTTGGCGTTCAGCGAGTCTGCCGGCAACGAACGCCGCAGCGGTGGGCGAGTCGACGACCGTTGTCGCACGAAGCAGCTCCACGGCGACGGTCGCGTCTTGGTGCTCGCCGAGAAGATCCTGCAGTGCTTTGGCGTCGTTCAGGAATCTCAGACGGTGTTTCCCCGTCAAGGTCGAGAGCTCGGCGGCGTAGCGTGCACGCTTGAGCGCGATCCGAAGCCCGTGGAGTGCGGCGTCGTCGGGGTGCTTGCCGAGCCTCCGAACTCTCTTGGCAAGTCGCTCGAATTCGTTGCGGGCGATCAGGTCGAGCGGGATTGCTTCGATATTCGCTGCGAGGCGAGGTGGGAGGCGGAGGAGGCCGAGGATCGTTCTATACGAGTCGCTGTCGAGCGTCTCGACGAGCCGGCGGTAGGCGTTCGCTCGCTCTCGATCCAGCCGTTCGACGAGAGAGCCTCCGCCGGTGTGATCCTGGGCGTCGAGACCGTCGATCGAGACACGGACGTGGTGCAGGAGGACGTCGAGGTCGCGTAGAGGCCCGGTTGCGGCGCCGAGCTCATTCAGTGGCTCGGCAAGCGAACGCAGCCAGCCGGATTCGACGTACCGCCGCGTGGCGCGGAGGAAGGCTCGGGTGCGCCGTGCGGCGACGCGGTGCTTTCGCAGGTTGTCGGGGTCATTCGCGAGGCGCACGCCGGGGTCGTGCTCGAGGAGCGCTTGACGCTGTGCGAGGAGGCTCGCTCGGAGGCGTTTCGCACCGGGGTCGTCGCTGAGGGGCGCGGCGGGGATCAAGGGCTTGCCGGCGACGACGCTCCCGATCAAGCGGGTGATCTCGCTTGGGAGTGAGAGCCCCTCGGTCCCTGTTGTCCAGGTCTCGACACGTTCTCCTCGTGGGAGCGTCAGTCGCCACATGACCCCCGCCTCGAGCGGGAGTCGGGAGACCTGTACGCCGATCTGCTCGAGGTCCCGGTCTGCAGTGTCGTACTCATGGGATACGGCGAGCTCGCGTTCGGCTCGCAGCCAGTTCTCCTGTGGCGCGGCGGCGTCCCTCGCCCGTGAGAACTCATGCGCCAGTCGGCGGATTGCGTCGGGGCGGTTGCCAGCCATTTCGTCCTCGTGCATCTTCTCCATTCCGACGCTTCCGAGTGCCTTCCTGCCCGAGCTTCGTACTCCACCCGTCGCGACAAATGCTGCGGCCGAAACCGGGCTGTTACGCGTTGTTCTCCGAATTGCAACCTTCGGATACATCGGAGCCTGTGTACTCCTCGAGATGGATCCCGCGCGCCTCTCTGGCTTCTCGGTGTTCGCCGGGCTCGATCCATCCGAGCTCGAGGCAATCGCCGCCGTCGCGTCGGAGGCAGAGGCCGAGCCGGGGCATGTTCTCGCGACCGAGGGCGACTTCGCCCACGCGATGTACGCGATCGAGGAGGGCACGGCCGATGTGGCGCTCGCCGGTGCGGTCGTTCGGACGCTGGGGCCAGGGGAGGTCTTCGGCGAGATCGCAATCCTCTCCTCGGGGCGGCGTACCGCAACCGTGACTGCCACTACCTCGATGCGCCTGATCACGCTGTTCAAGCGCGACGTCTGGACGCTCGAGCAGCGGTCGCCCGCAGTGGCCGACCGGCTGCGCGCGCTGATCGCGGAGCGCCGCGATCCGGCCGCGACGCGCGGCACAGACTGAGGTGCCCGCCTCCCGACGAG
>JACDGR010000115.1 GCA_013821525.1 Actinomycetota bacterium | reverse complement strand
CCGCCACCCTTGACGCTGACGAGCCTCGCTGCCGCCCCCGCGGTGATCGGGCCGGCGGCCGACGGCACAGGAGACACGACGACGGTCAGCTTCACGCTCGGCGCAGCGGCACGCGTAACGGCACAGATCCTCGACGCCTCGGGCACATCGCTCGCAACCCTCCTCGACGAGTCCCGGGCGGCCGGCCCGAACACCTTCACGTGGGCGGGTCACGTCGTTCCGGACGGCCGCTACCGGCTCGCAGTCACCGCCCGGGCAGGCACGAAGAGCGTTACGAAGGCGATCGACCTCGTCGTAGATCGCACGGTGACGGCCGTCTCCGCCTCGCCGCCGGTGCTCTCACCGAGCGGCGACGGCGTCAACGACACACTGACGGTCTCCTTCGGGCTCGCCGCGAACGTCCCGGTGCGGCTCGACATCATGAAGGCCGGTGTCGTCGTCGCGACGCCGTTCCAGGGTGAGCCCGGCATCGGCCCCCATACCGTCGTCTGGGACGGCACGCAGGGCGGCGTGCGCCTGCCCGACGGGCAGTACGTCGCAGCCCTCACGGTCACCGACGCACTTGGAGACGTCGTCTCGGCGCTGCCGCTGACGATCGACACGGTGGCTCCGATCCTGACGCTGCTCGACCTGCGAACGCTCCGCTTCTCCCTCAGCGAGCCTGCCACCGTGACGCTGCTTCTGAACGGGAAGACGCGCATCGTTCGGAGCGAGCCGAAAGGAACCTTCGCGATTGGATTCCCCGGCGCCGTCGCCCAGCTGACCGCCGAGGCGCAGGACGCCGGCGGGAATCTCAGCCCCGTCCTCGAAGGCGGCTGACCCAGCCGAGATAGCCCTGCTCGAGGCGTTCGAGCACCTCGACGAGGAGCGCGAGCCGGTCACGCTCGACCGCTCCCGCACCGTCCCAGGGCACCGCACCGACGTTGACGCCGATCCCGAGCACGACCCGCTCGCCGGCCTCAGCCAGGATCCCCGCCACCTTGCGCCCGTCGACGAGCACGTCGTTGGGGTGCTTGATCGTGGCGATATCACCGATCGCGGCCGCGACCGCCGCGGCTGCGACAAGCGTCAGCTCTGGCCAGTCGGCGACCGGTCCGGGCGGATAGAGCGCGACGGAAAAGGTCAGCCCGGCGCCCGGCTCGTCGACCCAGACCCGACCGAGACGCCCGCGCCCCTCCGTCTGATGCTCGGCGAGCGCGACCGCTCCCTCGGCCGCATCCGGCGGCAGCATGCGCTGAGTCGTCGCAGCCTCGACGGCATAGTGGTACTCGCGGCCGAACGCGCCGCGCAGCGCCGGATCGACGACCTCTGGCGTCAGCCTCACCCAACTAGAGTAGGCGTGTGCAACCGCCCGCCCGCAAGTCACCTCAGGTCGTGCGCGCCCGGCCCGATCGGCCGCTCGTTTACGAGCGGTTGTCGGACCCCATCCTCGTGCGGCGGGTCAAGGACGGAGACCAGCAGGCTCTCGCCGCGCTCTGTACCCGGCACGCGGCGCGCGTCCACCGGATCGCGCTGCACGTCCTGCGCGACCCCGATGATGCGAACGATGCCGCTCAGGAGTCGCTCGTCAAGCTCGTCCGCCGCGTCCACCGGTTTCGCGGAGACTCACGGTTCTCGACCTGGCTCCACCGGCTCGTCGTGAACACGTGCAAGGACGTTGCGCAGGCGCGCTGGGCGACCGAGCACCGCACGGAGCCGCTGCTCGAGGATCTGCGCGTCGCCTCCGAGGGCGACCCTGCCCGGGCGCTTGCCGCGTCCGAGGCACGCCGCGAGCTCGGCGCCTGCCTTGCGGAGCTGCCGGCCGCGCAGGCGACCGTCGTCACGCTCAAGCATGGCTTCGACGTGCCCTTCGAGGAGATCTCGGCAGCCACCGGCCTGCCGGTCGGCACGGCCAAGTGCTATGCCCACCGTGCGCGTGCCACCCTCGGTCGCGGCAGGTTGCGGGAGCGCCTCACCGCATGAGCGAGGTGTTGCTCGACAAGGCCGCGATCGAGGCGATCCTCCCGCACCGAGACCCGATGCTGTTGATCGACGAGGTGCTCGAGCTCGTTCCGGGAGAGCGGGTCGTCGCGCGCAAGACCGTGACCGACGAGGACTGCGCCGGGCACTTCCCCGGGAACCCGATCATGCCTGGCGTCAAGATGGTCGAGGCACTTGCGCAGTGTGGCGCGGTGGCCGTGCTGTCGCAGCCCGAGAACCAGGGCAAGCTGGCGCTCTTCGCAGGCATCGACGGCGTTCGCTTCAAGCGCGTCGTTCGTCCCGGCGATGTTCTGCTGCTCGAATGCGATGTCGAGGCGGTGCGCGGTCCGGTCGGGCGCGGCAAGGTCAAGGCAACGGTCGAGGGCGAGCTCGCGGTACGCGGAACGCTCACGTTCGCTGTGGGAGCGGGCGGCGCTGGAGCGGGCGGCGTAGACTCGGCGGAGCCGCCGAGAAGCGCAGGCGCCGGCTCCGCCGGCGCTGGAGCAGAAGAGTGATCGGCCGGACGAACGGCACACCGGTGTCGATCACCGGGCTCGGCTGCCACGTCCCGGAGCGCGTGCTCACGAACGCAGAGCTCTCCACGCTCGTCGACACGGACGACGAATGGATCATCGAGCGGACCGGCATCCGCGAGCGGCGCATCGCGGCGGAGGACGAGGCGCTCACCGACATCGCGCGGCCGGCCTGCGTCAGGGCGCTCGAGATGGCGAGGGTCGACGCAGCCTCGGTCGACCTGCTGATCGTCGCGACCGTTACCCCCGACATGGCCTTTCCGTCGGCAGCGGCCCTGCTGGCAGACGAGCTCGGGATGCCCGATGCGGCTGCGTACGACCTCTCGGCCGGCTGCACAGGTTTCGTCTACGCGATCGCGCAGGCGCACAGCATGCTGGCCTCCGGTCTCGCGAAGCGCGCCCTCGTGGTGGGAGGTGACGTCCTCTCGAAGATCCTCGACTGGGAGGACCGCTCGACGCTCGTGCTGTTCGGCGACGGGGCCGGCGCGGTCGTGATGGAGGTCGTGGAGGAGGGCGGATTCCTGGCGTTCGAGCTCGGTGCCGACGGCGGCGGTGGCGCCAACCTCTGGCTTCCCGGCAGCGGCTCGCGGAAGTTCGAGGATCCCGACAAGGTCGTGAAGATGAACGGCCGTGAGGTCTTCAAGTTCGCCACCCGCGTGATGGTCAGCTCAGCAGAGGCGATCCTGGGGGAGTGCGACCTCGAGATCGACGACATCGACGTCTACGTTCCCCATCAGGCGAACGTGCGCATCATCGACCATGCTGTGAAGCGGCTCGGTGTGTCGCGCGCCAAGACCGTCGTGAACGTCGAGAAGTACGGAAACACCTCGTCTGGGTCGATTCCGCTGGCGCTCGCCGATGCGGCAGACGATCATCGGCTGGAACCGGGCAAGCTGGTGCTGTTGACAGGCATGGGCGCGGGCCTCACCTGGGGCTCCGCGTTGATCAGATGGACACACGACACGACAGGAGCGCTGGTATGACGAAGATCGCTTTCATGTTCCCCGGCCAGGGCTCGTTCGCGGCCGGCATGGGAGCGGACGTCGCAGCGGCCGTGCCGGAGGCGATGGCCGTCTACGACGAGGGCTCCATCGCCGCAGGCCTCGACCTGAAGGAGCTCTGCTTCACCGGACCGGTCGAGGCGCTCGTCGACACCGAGGTGCAGCAGCCCGCGTTGGTCGCGACGTCGCTCGCGTTGAACGCAGCGCTGCGCACGCGCGGAATCACCCCCGACTTCGTCGTCGGCCACTCGGTCGGCGAGTTCGCGGCGCTCGGCGCTGCAGAGTCGATGACGGCACCCGACGCGATCGGCCTCGTGCGCGAACGCGGTCTCGCCATGGCAGCGATCGCGCGGGAGCATCCGGGATCGATGGCGGCCATTCTCGGTCTCGCGGACGAGGCTGTCGAGGCGCTCTGCCGCAAGATCACCAACGTGTGGCCCGCGAATTACAACTGTCCGGGCCAGGTCGTCATCTCGGGCGAGACGCCCTCGGTCGACGAGGCGTGCAGCGAGGCAGAACGCGAAGGCGCGCGCCGCGCGATCAGGCTGCGCGTCTCCGGTGCGTTCCACTCGCCCCTCGTCGCGCGTGCGGGTGAGGTTCTGCGGCCGGCGATCGATCGTGTCCATCTCGTCGAAGGAACCGCCGCGTTCATGTCCACCGTGACGGCGAAGATCGAGGATGCGCTCGGCTATCGCGAGGTGCTGATCGAGCAGCTGACCGCGCCGGTCAGGTTCACGCAGTCCGCGCGCGAGCTGATCAACCACGGAGTGACGACGTTCGTGGAGGTCGGGCCCGGCAACGTGCTCGGCGGTTTACTGAAGAGGATCGACCGCAGCGTCCGGACGTTTTCCGTCAACGACCTGAAATCGCTCGACGAGGTGACGGAAGCACTTGGTTAGCCCCAGCGAGGCGGCCTTCGCCTCACTCGACGGTAAGCGCGCCCTCGTCACGGGCGCATCCAAGGGCATCGGGCGTGCGATCGCGCAGGAGCTCGCACGGGCCGGCGCGCACGTCGTCGTGGGCTATCGCTCGGGCCGTGATGAGGCCGAGCAGCTCGCCGCCGAGATCGGCGGCGCCGCCGTCCAGGCGGATGTCTCCTCGCCCGAGGAGGCGAAGCGCCTCGTCGACGAAGCAGGCGACGTCGACGTGCTCGTCAACAACGCCGGTCTGACGCGCGACGGCCTGCTCGCGCGCATGTCCGACGACGACTGGCGGGCCGTGATCGAGACCAACCTCAGCTCCGTCTTCTACACCTGCCGTGCGGTCACCCGGCCGATGATGAAGAAGCGCGCGGGCTCGATCGTCAACATCAGCTCCGTCGTCGGCGTGCACGGAAACTGGGGTCAGACGAACTACGCCGCGTCGAAGGCCGGGATGATCGGCTTCACGAAGTCGCTCGCCCGGGAGCTCGGCTCGCGCAACATCCGGGCGAACGTCGTCGCTCCCGGCTACGTGAAGACGCAGCTCACCGACGTGCTGCCCGAGGCGGCGACGGCGGCGATGATCCAGGCGACGCCACTCGGCCGCGTCGCCGACCCGCACGAGATCGCGGGCGCTGTACGCTTCCTCGCTTCCGACGCCGCGGCCTTCATCACCGGTGAAGTGCTGCTCGTCGACGGCGGACTGGGGATGTAGTGGGGCACAGGCGTGTTGTGATTACGGGGCTGGGGATGGTCAGCCCGCTCGGGAACGACGTCCCGACCTCCTGGTCGCGACTCGTCGCGGGCGAGTCCGGCGCAGCCGAGATCACCGCGTTCGATCACGCAGACTACAACGTGCACTTCGCCTGCGAGCTGAAGGACTTCGACCCGACCGCTTGGGTCGACCGCAAGGCGTCGAGGCGGATGGATCGCTTCGCCCAGATGATCCTTGCCGCGGCGCGTCAGGCAGAGGCCGACTCGGGGGTCAACGTTGCCGAGGCGCCAGATCGCTTCGGCGCCTCGATCGCCACCGGGATCGGCGGCCTCCAGAGCTACCAGGACTGTTACCACGTACTCCTCACGAAAGGCCCGGACCGCGTCAGCCCGTTCTCGATCCCGTCGATCATCCCGAACATGGGCGCGGGCTGGGTCTCGATCGAGCTAGGCACCAAGGGGCCGCTGATGAGCGAGTGCACCGCGTGCGCGGCGTCGAACATGGCGATCGGCGACGCAATGGATGAGATTCGTCTGGGTCGCGCCGACGTGATGTTCGCCGGTGGGACCGAGGCGCCGATCACGCAGGTGGGAATCGCCGGCTTCGACGCGATGCGCGCGCTCTCGCGGCGCAACGAGGACCCGCAGCGCGCCTCACGGCCCTTCGACAACGGACGTGATGGCCTCGTGATGGGAGAGGCGGCCGCAGTCCTCGTGCTCGAAGAGCTCGGTCATGCGGAGGCGCGTGGTGCGCGCATCTACGCGGAGCTCGTCGGCTACGGGATCTCCTCGGACGCATCGCACATGACCGAGCCCGATCCGACGGGCGAGAATCCCGCCCGCGCGATGAAGATGGCGTTGCAAGATGCGGGCGTCGAGCCAACCGAGGTCGGTTACGTGAATGCACACGCAACCTCTACGCCGCTCGGCGACTCTGCGGAGACGCGCGTGATCAAGCTTGCATTCGGCGAAGAGCATGCGCGGACGAAGCTCGCGGTATCGTCGACGAAGGGCGCGACGGGTCACTGCTTCGGCGCTGCGGGTGCCGTCGAAGCCGTCTTCACTGTCAAGGCGATCGAGGATCGCACCGCACCGCCGACGATCAACTACGAGAACGCCGACCCTGCGTGCGATCTCGACTACGTCCCGAACGTCGCGCGCAGCCTGCCCGATCTCGACGTCGCAGTCTCGAACTCCTTCGGGTTCGGAGGGCACAACGCGTCGATCGTCGTGCGACGTTTCGCCGAAACCGCGAACTGACCGGCAGCGGCGGAGACAAGGAGCGGGACGCTCGGGGGCGAATCGCACGCCTCATGGGGCGTCGTGTCACAAACGTTGTCGTCCGGGACGACGCCCTCCGTGCACCGATGCGCCTTGTCGAGGTTGACGGCACCCTTGTCGAGCTGCACATACGACGCTCGACGCGCGTACGCGGGCACCGCATGGTGGTGCGTTATGGGTTCCCACCCGAGCTGGTGGTACGGCCTCGCGCGTCGGAAGCCGACATCGAGCACGCGATCACGACGAACCGCGAGTGGCTCGCACGACAGCTAGCCAAGTCGGCGTCGTCGCGGCTCGGACTCGATCGCCTGACGTTGACCGAGGCACAGGGCAGACGCGAGGCGCACGCGCGAATCGGTCTGCTCGCCCAGTCCGAAGCCGTGGCGCTCGGGGTCACGTACACGCGCCTGACGATGCGGGATCAGCGCAGCCGCTGGGGCTCGTGCTCGAGCAAGGGAACGCTCAGCTTCAACTGGCGGCTCGTGCTCGCACCGCACGACGTCCTCGACTACGTCGTCGTCCACGAGATCTGCCATCTCGTCGAGTTGAACCACGGCGCGGAGTTCTGGGCGCTAGTCGCGCGGCGCCGGCCGGGATACCGCGAGTCGAAGGCGTGGCTCGACGAACACGGCTGGGAGATCCTGGCCTACCGCCCGCCTGAAGCACGCGCGGCGTAAGCTCCGCGCGTGGAGCGCTGGGCGACGTTCGACTGCTACGGGACGTTGATCGACTGGGAGGGTGGTGTGAGCCGCGAGCTCGCGCGTGTCTTCGGCGCCGCGGCGGTCACAGAGCGGTTGGCGCAGTACCACAGCGTCGAACGAGAGATTCAGCGCGATGGCTCTCTGAGCTATCGCGAGGTGCTGACCGAGTGCATGCGTCGCCTTGGCGCGCCGGTGCGGGACGTGCATTCACTCGCCGAGTCGTTGCCCGCGTGGACGGCGTTTCCGGAAGCACACGACGCGCTAGCCGAGGCGCGGGCGCGCGGGTGGAAGCTCGCCGTGCTCTCCAACACCGACGACGACTACATCGCCGCCTCGCAGGTCCAGCTCGGCATCACCTTCAACGAGGTCGTCGTCGCGCAGGAGATCGGGTCGTACAAGCCGGCGCACAAGCACTGGGACGAGTTCTTCGCGCGCACGCACGCGCCGCGAGAGGGACATGTGCACGTGGCTGCATCCTCGTTCCACGACATCGCTCCGGCGAACGAGCTGGGATTGCGCTCGGTCTGGATCAACCGGCTCGGGGAGACCTCGGCCAACGTGCCGACGCGCGAGCTCTCCGACCTGAGGACACTGCCGGAGGTTCTCGATGAGCTCGTACCTGCTTAGGCCCGCGGCGGAGGCCGACGCTGCGACCGTTGTCGCACTCGTCTGCGCCCTCGACGTCGCGCTGCTCGGTGCGACCGACTACACGCTCGCCGACCTGGAGGATGAGTGGCGGCAGATCGAGCCTGCGGACAGGTTCGTCGTCGAGGACAGCGACGGTGTCGTCGGCTACGGGACGATCGAAGTCAACCCGCAGCACGGCGGGTCGGACGGGTACGTGCATCCGGAGCATTTCGGCCGAGGGGTCGGTGCGTTCCTCGTCAGCGAGCTCGAGCAACGGCTTGCGGCCCGCGGGGTTTCCCGCGTTCAGAATGCCGCACTCGTGCTTGACACGCGCGCGCACGAATTGCTGCGCCTGCAGGGGTACACCGAGCTCCGGCGGTTCTGGCAGATGCGCATCGAGTTGCAGAGCGAGCCGCCCGCGCTGTCGTGGCCAGGCGGCGTGACGCTGTCGCGGTTCGACCTTGCTGACGCAGAGGCGTACCACGCCGCATTCGAGGAAGCGTTCGCCGAGCATTGGCAGCACGATCCCGAGCCGTTCGAGAAGTGGCGCCGCGACAACTTGGAGCGCGACGACTTCTCGCCCGAGCTCTGGGCGGTCGTGCGTGCGGGCGACGAGATCGTCGCCGGCACGATCTGCTTGCCGGAGCGGATGGGGGCGGCCTGGGTCGCTCGACTCTTCACCCGGCGCGAGTGGCGGCGGCGCGGGCTCGGCGAGGCGTTGCTACACGACGCGTTCGGCTCGTTCTGGCAGCTCGGCAAGCGCACGGTCGGGCTCGGCGTCGACGCGCAGAGCGACACGGGCGCGCAGCGGCTGTACGAGCGAGTCGGGATGCACGTGCACTGGGGTGCCGTCATCTTCGAGAAGGTGCTCCCCTGAGCGAGCTGCGCGAGCTGCGCCCTGAGGACGCCGAGGTGGTCGCGGGTCTGTTCCAGACCGCCTTCGGTGACGAACGGCCGATCGATGCCGAGGAGATCAGGTCCTGGACACGCAACACCGAGTTGCAGCCCGGCTGGTTGCGGGTGCTCGAGGAGGATGGGCGGATCGTCGGTTACGGCGACATCTGGCCGATGGTCGATGACGTCGCCGTCGATGTCGCGGCGCCGGGGCGCTGGGAGACGTTTCTCGACTGGGCGGAGTCCCACGCTCGCGAAGCAGCGATCCCCCGTGTCCGCGTCTTCCTGCCGGCGGGAGCCGACCCGGCTGCGCTCTTGCTGGGGCGCGGGTACCGCTGTGGCGTTCGTCGTACACGATGGAGATCGACCTGTCCGAGCGACCGGCGGAGCCTCCGCTCCCGGTAGGTATGTCAGTGCGGGCGTATGCATCGGCTGACGAGGAGACGCTTCGCACGTCGCTGAACGAGGCGTTCGGCGAGGATCCGTTCTGGCACCCGGTCTCACCGGCGGATTTCCGCGAGTTCTACCTCCGTTCGCGCGGCTTCGATCCGGCGTTGTGGCTACTCGCG
>JACDGR010000114.1 GCA_013821525.1 Actinomycetota bacterium | reverse complement strand
GCCCGCGATGCCGACCCACTCGCCGGTCAGACGGTCGTAGCGAAGCTCGGAGCTCACGACGCGGCGCTTACTGCGCCCACTCGAGCGGCTCAGGCTGCGGAAACGACGAGCTGACCGCCACCGGGCCGCCTTCGCGGCTCGAGCAAGCGACGGCGTCGAGGATCTCGACGATGTGCGCGGCCTGCGCGCCGCTCGCACGCGGCGACCGGCCCTCCCGCACCGCAGCGGCGAGGTCGGCGAGCGGCCGAGCCCAGTCGATGCCGTGGTACGGCTCGCGCACGAGCTCGACCTGCGCGTAGTCGTCGGCGTTATCCGTACGGCTCCGCTTCAGCTTCGCATCGGCCTCGCCCCACGTCGGGAGGTAGAGCATGCCCTCGTCGCCGTGCACCTCCAGCCCCCGCTGGTAGCCGGGGCCGACGTAGAACGATGCCGTCACGCGCGCAACGACACTGCTCTCGAGCTCGAGCAACGCGACGATCAGGTCGGGCGTCTCGAGCACGAACGGCGCGCCTTCGCGGTCGACGCGGTCGGGCTCGACGGTGGTCGAGTACGCGGTGACCGAGCGGGCGGGGCCGAAGATCGCCGTCAGGATCGCGATCGGGTAGACGCCGACGTCCCCCATCGCACCCACCGCATGCAACGTCGCGGACGCCGGGTGCCAGGACTCGACCTTGCCCCAGTTCGCCTCGGCATAGGCGACGCGCGGCCGGCCGATCGCGCCCTCGCGCACGAGCTTCCACATCGTCTGCTGTGCCTCGCCGAGCAGCGTCGCCGGCGACGCGCTCAGCCCCAGCCCGCGCGCCTGCGCGAGCTCGACCAGCCCTGCTGCGTCGGTGTAGTTCATCGCCAACGGTTTCTCGGAGTGCACGTGCTTGCCCGCGTTGAGCGCCGCCCGCGTCACGTCGGCATGCACGACGGCGGCCGTCAGGTTGACGACCGCGTCGACCCGCTCGTCGGCGAGCAGCTCGTCGAGCGTGATGTACGCCGTCCCGCCGAAGTCTTCGAGCAGCGCCGCGGCGCGTCCGTCCTGCACGTCGAACGCGCCGACCAGCTCGAGCTCGGGCGTCTGCGCGATCGCCTTGGCGTACGGGATCGCGATGTTGCCGCAGCCGACGAATGCAACTCTCATCGCAGCCACTCCTCGAGCTCGGCGCGCATCGCACGCACATCCTCGCTCGGGTCGAACGTCTCCGGCTCGTGCTCGACACTGATCGCGCCCTCGTAGCCGACGCGCTGCAGTGCGCGCACGCACCCTTCGATGTCGACGATGCCCTCACCCCAGCGGCAGGTCTCGTGCGGCTCGCCGAGGGCGAGCACGTCTTTCAGGTGGACGTGGACGACGCGGTCGCGGAGCTCTTCGATCGCCTGCGGCGCGTCGTAGCCCTGGGTGCCGAACCAGCCGGTGTCGACACACACGCCGAGGCGAGGGTCGTCGCCGATCTTCTCGAGCATCACCTGCGGCGTCGGCTCGGGGTGATTCTCGAGGCCGAACACCAGGTCATGCTGGGCGAGCAACTCGCCGACCGCAGGGTCGGCAACGGGCACGAAGCCCGAGAGCACCCGCGTGCCGAGCGCGACGGTGATCTCGCAGGCGCGCGCAGCGTGTGCGGGGCCTGCGTACACCTGATAGCTCGCGACCCGCAGGTTGTGCGCCGCCAACCGCTCGCGTGCGACCGCGACGTGCTCGTCGGTCGCCCACTCCGGGTTGAGGTGACCGCCCCAGATGTCGATCGCGTCGAAGCCGAGCGCGCGCACGTCGGCGAGCAGCGCGTCTAACCGCTCCCCGAAGGTGTCGATGGGCCGGAACGCGTCGTTCGTGGCGGCATCGCCGTGCCCCCACCCGTGCATCGCCCAGCCGACCTCGCGGGCGACGTAATTGGCGCTCATGAAGGAGATCGTGTTGGCGCTCATGCGGTGAGTACCTGCCCTTCTCGTCGGAGGGAATCCTGCAGGTCGCGGACGTCGACGTCCTGCACGTCGACGCTGCGGCGCGCCGCCTGGGCCGCGGCCAGGCCTGCAGCATGGCCGAGCAGCATCAGCGTCGGCTCCATGCGTACCGAGCCGAACGCGACATGCGAGGCGGAGACGCAGACCGCTACGAGCAGGTTCGTCGCGTGCCCACGTTGCGGCGTCAGCGTGCGGAACGGGATGCCGTAGGGCGGCACGGCGACCGACAGGTAGCCCTCGTTGAAGACCGCATCCTGTCGCGCGTACTCGGGCAGCCCGCGCCACGTGCGCTCGACCTCGCGGATGTCGATGTTGTACGAGCCGAGACCGATCGAGTCGTCGGGCACGCGGCCCGCGCAGAGGTCGTCCTCGACGAGCACGTAGTCGCCGAGCATGCGGCGGCCGTCGCGCACGTACAGCTGGTGCGGCCAGCCGCCCGTGTCGGTGAACTCGTCGGCGCAGAGCCCCCAGCGAGCGACCTCGGCGCGCACCCTTGCCGGGACGTCATCGTCGTTGGCGAGGAAGTAGAGGAACGCTTGCGCGTAGCGCAGGTGATGCTCGCGGAGGTATTCGCGCGCTGCCACGTCGCCGTCCGGGTAGCTGCGGTTCGATCCGTCGAGCAGGTTCAGCGAGAACGGGCCGATCGAGTTGACGTCGCACTTCCCGTTCGGCAACAGGTCAGTTACGAGGCCGAGCAGATCGGAGGCAGCGACGTCGGTCGAATGGAGCAGACGCCGCAGGAGCTCGAATGCGCCCGGGTCGTAGCCCGGCGGCGCCTCGAAGGGCACGCGATTCTCCGCGCGGTCGGTGAGGCAGACGCGGTAGCCGTACGCCTGCAGGCCGCCGTCGCCCTCGCCGAGGCGATCAACGGGCCAGCCCCGCTCGTCGAGTTCGGGCGGCTTGATGTACGGCAGCAGCGCTCCGTCGTCGTCGAACGGCGACAGCAGCACCCGGAAGTTGTGCTTGCCGGGCCGCGTCGCCGGCTGCCGGCCGGCCCAACGCTCGCCGTAGAGCTCGCGCGACTCGCGGCCGACCGCGTACGGCACCCCGAAGCGCGGCAGCAGGTCGCCCTCGTAGCTCGCGTCGACGTAGACCGCCGCATCCGGCGGCTCCCGCTCGCCGAGGCGCACGTCGACGCCGCCGAGCATCGACGTCAGGATGCTCTCGGCGACGTGCGGCTCGGGGCCGCGGAGCGCCCAGAGCGGAGCGCCGTAGTGCTCGGCGACCGCCGCGTAGAAGCGGCGTGCGAACCCGCCAAGCACGCGCTCGTCACCGACGTCCGTCCACCCCAGTCCCCCGGAGACCATGCCACCGATGTGCGAGCCGGGCTCGAGGAGCGTCACCTGCGCGCCAGCGTCCTGCGCGCCAACCGCAGCAGCGACACCGGCGGCGGTCGCGCCGTAGACGACGACGTCACTCATACGAACGGCTCGAGCAGCGCGAAGCCGGTCGCCGCATCGACCCCGAGAGCGAGCGCCTCGACGAGCGCTGCGAGGTCAGGGGCGCTTGGACCGACTTTGTGTGGAGTCCACACTAACTTCTCGAGGGCGCCTCGAACCTCGGCGCCGTAGCGGGCGAGCGCACGCTCGAATGAGGTGAGCGGGTCGTAGCTTTCTGGGTCGGCGAGGTAATCCGCGACCGTTGCGAGCGGTAGCTTCGAGGGGACTGCCTGCACCATCGCGTTCGCGATCAGGCCGCGCACGCGGCCCGACCACAGGCGCGGATCGCGTGCGCGCAACGGGCCGAGGAAGAACCACTCGCTCGCGAAGTCGTTGACGGGGTAGTTGTCCCAGATCAGCAAGTCGCGATCGCCGAAGCGGTCGACGGCCGCGTCGAGCTCCTCGCGCGCGATCGCCATCGACACCACCTCAGGGCCGGTCCAGTAGACGACGATCGACGGGTCGAGCAGCCGCCGCCAGGCACGGCGATAGGCGGAGTCCTCGGTGCCCGAGTAGGCGATCGGGCAGACGACGAGCGGCCCGTCCTGGTCGAGGGCCGCGCCGAACCGGTTGCTGAGCTCGGCCTGCGCGGCGCCACTCGGGTGCTCCTCGCCGCCGTAGCGCTCCTCGTCCTCCGCGCAGTTCAGCGTTGGCTGAACGTCGTCCCAGAGGAGCTGCACGGTCGTGATCCCCACCGAGTGGACCTGCTCGCACTTCGCGAGCAGCAGGTCGAACTCGTCGTCGTGCGAGTAACGGATCGAGAGACCGGGCGCGATCGCGTAGGCGAAGTCCACCCCGCACCCGCGCGCCGCGGCGGCGAGCTCGCCGAGCCGCGCCAGCTCCTCGTCGGGATACGGATCGCGCCAGAGCTTGCGGTGGTACGGATCGTCCTTCGGCGCGTGCACCCACGTGTTGAGCCGAACGTCACCGCAGAACCCGATCAGGTCGAGCCGCTCCTCGTGCGTCCACGGTGTCCCGTAGAAGCCCTCGATCATCCCCTTGATCACGCGGCGGCTTTCTCCCGCCACGGCCGGCCGTGCGCATCGACGATCCCGCCAAGCTGCTGCAGCCGTGGCACGGAGTGCTCGCGCAGCAGCTGCGTCGGATCGTCGGAGCCGAGCGTCGCCGTCCACACCGCGCGCCCGGCGAGCATCCCCGACGCACCGCCTTTGCATGCGGCCTCGACCGCGGACGGGTACCGGTCGGGCGCGACTCCTTGCGAGAGCACCACCCACGGGCACGGCACCGCCGCATCGATCTTGCGGCACCACTCGGTGATCTCGGCAGGCTCGCCGGCGCCGTGCGTCGGCACCTCACACTTGTAGAGGTCACAGCCGACCGCGGCCAGCTCGGCGGCCGCCTCGACGATCGCCGACTCGCGATCGAAACCATCGGGACCGCGCGTGACGGGTTCCAGCACCGAGAGCAGGCCATGCGCGCGTGCGAGCTCGACGAACCGGCGGGAGGTCTCGACGCGCCGCTGCCGCTGCGCGTCGTCGCGCCAGATGATCAGGAGCTTCAGCGCGACCACACCGCGCGACACCGCTTCCTCGACGTCGGCGCCCGGGTCGAGGTCAGTCTCCTGCACGATCCCGCCGGGCGGCTGCTCGAGTGCGTCGACCGCGAGGATCAGGCCGCAGAAGGGCGGCAGCAGACTGTCGCGGACGATCTCGTCGTAGCCGTAGTGACGGTCGATCAGGAAGCCGGATGCGTACGGCCCGAGCTCGCGCGCTACCGCCAGCTTGAAGCGGATCATCCGCCCGTCGTCGGCCTCGTGCCCGTGGTCGGCGAGCATGGTGCGCAACGACTCGCGCTGATCCATCGCAACCATCAGGAACGTCCCGCTCGGCCGCGCGAGCGCATCGAGCGTGATCGTCATGCGTAGCTCCTCACAGTCCGAGCTCCAGCGCGTCCTCGCACCCGAGCAGCAGCACGCCAATCGACCACGCGTGTGAGAGCGTGCCGAGCATGCCCTTGGCCTGGAAGCAGTCGGTCTGGTAGTAGCGCTCAGCGGCCATGCCGCGGTACGCGTCGAAGTCGCCGTCCTCGCGCGCGATGAACTGCCGGAAGCACGCGAGGTTCTCGACCGTGGTGCGCCGGTAGAGGTCGTCGCCCGTCGCCGAGGCGAGCGCAAGCATCTCGGGCACGCAGATCAAGCCGAAGGCGTGCAGGTGCTGGTTCGCCGGTGACGCCTGGTCGGCGCCGCGCGTCTTGAAGTCGTACCGCCCGAGCAACGTGCGCTCCGAGAAGGCGACGTCGTAGGTGTAACGGAACGACAGCAGCCAATCGGCGGCGCGACGTGCGGTCTCCCAGTCCTCGAGCGCGACGAATGCCATCAGGGCCGCGTAGCCGTCCTCCGAGGTCGGCGCGAGGTCGACGTCCTCCGGCGCGCCGTACCAATGCTCGAACTGCGCGTAGTACGCACCGGCTCGCTGCGCGGCTTCGCGCTCACCGGCTGCTACGAGCGCCGGGATCCACGCCATCCCGGCACTCCCTTCGTAGGTCACCGCGCTGCCGTCGCTGACCCTGTGTGCCGCCGCGAGCGCGCCGTCCTCACGCTGCTCGCGCACCGCAACGGCGACGTTCGAGCGCGCAGAGTCGGCCCAGCGGTCGCCCGCGCGCAGCATGAAGAGCGCCGCGTCGGCGAGCGTCCGCGAGTGGAGTCGTGCCGGATCGAGGTGCCACCCGCCGGTCCAGCCGATCTCTCGCGTCCACCGTGCCCAGTAGGTGCCGCCCGGTGTCAGGTTGTCCGCGACGTGGTCGAGCACCGACTCCGCCGCCTCCGCATACGCGGCGTTGCCGACGCGGCGCGCGTGACGGAGCAGCGCCCACGCGTACGGGACGCCGCTGACCCACGACACGTGCATGTGGTCGCGGTCACCCGACGCGCCGAAGGCGTCGCGGTCGAACGCGGCGGTCTCCATCAGCCGCGGGGGCTCGGGCTTGTAGTGCCAGCGGTGCAGCCCCCAGGCCGCAAGCTCGGCGGCCTCCTCGACGCCGACCCAGGCCGGGTCGTCGACCGGCTGCTGCACGCTGCGCAGCAGCTTCGCGTGATCGCCGTGGTCGAGCACGCTGAACTGCAACTCGACGCGATCGCCGGGCTGCCAGCGGTAGGTGCGCACGTCCGGGGGCGACGGCGTGTTGGAGCCGTCGTAGCGCAGCGGCTCCTCACGAAACGGGAAGTCGAGCCAGATCGTGCGCCGGCCGTCACGCTGGGCAAAGCCCACACCCGCCTGCCCGAGCGGGCTCGTCTCGATCGTCAGCAAACCCGCGCCGGAGGTCAGCACCGCGGGTGTCGCACAGCGGTCTGCGCGAAATGACCAAGCGTCCGACTCCATGCGCTCGATGTCGACGTGGCCCGGCGTGTAACGCGGATAGAGGCGGAGGCAGTTCTCGACGCGGTTCGTCCCGTAGAAGACGCCGGGCACGAGCCAGTGCGGGTCGTCGAGCGGCGGCAACTCGAGCTCGACCCGGATCCCCGCGTCGACCTCGTTCTCGCCCGTCCACATGACGGCCGACCCTTCGATGACGAAGCCGTCGACTACAGAGCCGTCCGGGGCGAGCGCGCTCAAAGTCGGCATTGCCACTCGTCGCCGTCGAGGAGGCTCAAAGCTCCAGGAGGTTCGTCTCGCGCACCGGCTCGGCCGGGTCGCGCGGGACGAGGAACGTCTTGATCTCGTTGGCGCCGAAGTCCGCCTCGATCCGCCGGTCGAGCAGCGGCAGCTCGATCGTCGCCTGCACCGCGTCGCCCGCGGTCTCGAACGCGCGCACCACGACGCCGTCGCCGGACTCGGCGTGCTTCAGCACGGTGACGACGACATCGCCGCCGCCGTCCGCCGCGTAGGAGCTCTGCGAGGGCAGCGGGCCGTCGTGGTCGCTCTCGAGCATCGCGAAGAGCGGCTGGTTGAGCTCGGCCGCGAGGCGGACGACGCCTGCTGTGCGCCAGTCGCCTGCGTGGGGGACGAGCCGGACACGGAACCGCTGGCGCCCCTGATCCATGTAGTCGAAGTCGCCGTCGGGCTCGAGCTCGCGCGGGTCGTGCCACGCCCAGACTGGCGAGCGAACGGCGCTGATCCCGATGTCGGCGCCGCGCACGTCGTAGCCGACCTTTGCGTCGTTGATCACCGCCAGCCCGCGCCCTCCTGCGGAGACATCCACCCAGGACTGACCCGGGTCCTCGTGGCCGTTCGGCTCGCGCTCGAGGTGGCCGTACGGTGTCTCGAGCGTCACGCGCGGCGACTCGAGGCTCGTCGGGTAGCGCAGCTTCAGCAGCTTCAGCCGCTCGTGCCAGTCGAGGACGACGTTCACGTCGACGTGCTTCGCATCCGCCGCGAGAACGTAGTCCTCGCGCAGCACGGAGTCGCCGAAGCGGCTCTCGACGCGCAGCAACGAGCGAACCGGGCCGCTCTCGACGAGTCGCACGGACCTGGCCTCGAACTCGCCGGCTTCCTGGTCGTAGGCGGTCACCCCGTGGCCCCACGTGTCCGACACATCGTGCATGACGACCGCGTGCTTCGCGGCCGGCGCGGCAACGTCCGCCCCACTCTCCTTGTGCACGAGCCGAGCGATCCGTCCAGTCGACGCGTCGAGCTCGAGCAGCACGTGCTCGTTCTCGATCGTCGTGCCGCCCGACGTGGACGGCGTGGCGTCGGTCGCGCCCGTGCAGATGCGATACACGCGGTAGCCGAGCGGAGACACGTCGGCCGGGAACACGAGTCGCGAGCGGTTGCTGCTCATCGTCGTCAGCGAGCGCGTGTGCTGCAGTGGCACGGGGGCGCCGTCCGCGTCGACCATGTGCACGCCGTCCTCGGTGAGCCAGTTGTACTCGAGCTCGACCTCGGTCGTCAGGCGCCACGGGTGCGGGTTGAAGACGACGACCGGCCACGTGCGCTCCTCGGGCGGGATCGCGATCTGGCGCGCGATCGACTGCACCGCGCGATTGAACGCGAGCGACGCTATCGATGAGGCATGCCCGATCTGGTCGCGCGCATCCTCGTACGCCGGCTCGATCGAGGTGCCTGCGAGCGTGTCGTGGAACTGGTTGAAGAGCAGCAGCTGCCAGGCTTCGGACAGCGCGCGGAGCGGATAGGCCTGCGCGCCCAGCTCGGCTGCGACGACGCTCCACTTCTCGGCGCGCTGCAGCAGGTTCTCGGCGCGACGGTTCCAGCGCTTGATGCCGGAGTGGGTCGTGTAACAGCCGGGAGCGTGGTACTGCAGCTCGCCGCGCCAGACGGGAACCTCCTCGTCGGCCACCGCATCGAAGAAGCGCCGGAGCGAGCTGAGCTCGAGCCGCGAATCGTCGCCGCTCTCGTTCAGCGCCGCGATCGAGCGCAGGTTCGCCTTCGTCGGGCCACCGCCGTGGTTGCCGACGCCGTAGAAGACCGCCAGCTCGTCGAGGTCGGGTGGCAGCGTCGCGAGCGATCGCTCGACGTGATCGCCGAGGTCGTCGCGCGGCGCGCAATACTCGTGCGGGATGCGGTAGGCGAGTATGCGCGAGCCGTCGGCGGCCTCCCAGTGGAAGAGCGGCCCGGGGAGCTCCGCGTTCTCGTCGGGCTTCGGGCGCAGGAAGACGTAGGAGTCCATGCCGCTGCGGCGGAGGATCTGCGGCAGCGACGCGTTGTGCCCGAAGGAGTCGAGGTTCGCTCCGGTCGTCGCGATCATTCCGAACCGGTCGAGGAGCCAGCGCTGCCCGTAGAGACCCTGGCGCACGAACGACTCGCCGCCCGGGATGTTGCAGTCGGGCTCGATCCACCAGCCGCCGACGACCTGCCAGCGACCTTCGGCGATGCGCTCCTTGATCCGTGCGAAGAGCTCCGGATCGCTCTCTTCCACCCACTGC
>JACDGR010000113.1 GCA_013821525.1 Actinomycetota bacterium | reverse complement strand
ATCAGGAATCCGCCAGCCGTCGTCTTTTACAACGAGACCCACAACGCCCTCCCTCGTCGAATTTCAGCAACGAGGTCGGACTTCGCTACCCACCGGCGGGTCCCTGCCTACCGCAATAGGCTCTAAGGCCGACCGTCTACCGGCCGATCCGTTGACTCTGGAGGTGGAAGTGACCGCCGAGTTCGAGGCGATTGATCGTGGGTCTCAGGTCACCGTGACCTTCGGGGACGGCAGTTCGCAGCCGGACGTCCGATCTCTCTTTGACTCGCCTGAGCACGGACTTGACCGCCTCGAATACATTTGTCGGACGCGGACGGCCCTTGGCTACTTCAGGCCGCCTGACCTCGGCGGCATCCATCCGGCGCTTCTGTCGCTTCGGGTCGAGTTCATCATCACCTTTTCCGACGGTGAGCGCGTCGAGCGAATCCTCCCGGAAGGGGAACGGCACCCAGGCTTCCTGTTTCCGCACGAGATGGCACGTAGGCGAGGATCGTTCAACTCGCAATTCACCGACCCTCGCCCGAACAGCGAGTTGCTCTACGGCTTCTTTGATGCAGCCTTTTTCGCGGCACACCTGCCCGATGTTTGGGCGAACCACTCGTATCGCGCGCTCATTGAACGGTTCGCGCTGACTGGCTACTTCAGCTACGGCTATCGCAATACGTACTACGAGGACATCACGGGCGCACTCCTCGGCCTGGCCGAAGAAGGCGGGATCGACGAGGCATTCCCACAGATCGACCTGATTCAAGTGAACGGCGGCTTTCAGATCGCCGTGCGCGAATATCCAAACGGTCGGCGCCACTCCTTTCTTCACCGAAGCGGCGCGGAGGACAAGAGCAGGACCTTCGTCATCTTCAATTTCCGAGGCGACTACAAACCGGACTACGGTCGGAAGAACATCGCCGACGAAGTCCGCCCCCTCGTGCTCGACGTCAGCAAAGCGCTCATTCAATGGGCGACGCGGTCGCCGCGCAAGGGAAACCTCGTCACGGGTGAGGAAGCGACTCCCTACGGTGCAACAGGAATCGATGAAGCACGAGAAACGCTGGCTGATGATGCAGAACGCTTCGCGCTGGGAGGAGCATGGCTGGACGCAACGATCGACCCGCCCGAGCGTCTGCGTGTTTCGAAAGCCGAAGCCGAGGTCGTGAGCGAGTTCGTCTCGTACGTCGCATCAGGACACTTGCCTGGTTTCCGGATCTACGGATTGTCGAGCAGGATGCTAGACAGCATGTTCGACTACCACCTTGAACTCGCGGAGCAATACGTCTACGACGAAACCGGACGCCCCTTGGGGTTGATCTTCATCGAAGGACGAGACCGGCACTACGAGCGCCAGTGGCTCGAGTTCAAGCCGAGCACGGACATGCTCGTCGCTGACATCGCCGCGGACGCCGGTTCGGCGGCGAAAAAGTGGTTCACGACCATCAGCCTCCTGGTGTGCGAGAACGTCGACGACGCGTTGGACGGTTATACGATCGACGCGATCACCGCTGACAACACAAATGAGCGCAAGTACTTCGGCGTGACCCACATCCTCCGGTCGCATGCAAATCAAGACCACGCCGTGCAGGTGATAGCCCTGAGTTCCTTGCGGCTGTTGCTCGGCGGAGGCTCAGTGTTTGTCCCGCCGAGGAACACAAACAGCTAGATGCCTGCGTTCCGTGTCCGGGTCGCCGGGCTGGGGTTCACGAACCAGAAGACACTCGCGGATGCGCTGATCGTTCGTGTATCCACGTGCCCCAGGTGAGGCCTGGATGATCACCGGCGAGGGGCCTGTCGGGGTGCATTGCCTCGCAAGACACGAACTGGATCGTTTTGGGACTTTTGGGGTCCGTTCGAGAGGCGCTCGAAAAGCTGACTGCTCCACAACGTGCTCCACACCCGCCGCACGTTTGACCAAGAGCAAGTCGACCTGGACGCAAAAGCCCCGATGTGCGGGGCCTTTGCAGAGCCCTCTGACGGACTCGAACCGTCGACCCCCTCCTTACCATGGAGGTGCTCTACCAACTGAGCTAAGAGGGCGTGCGACGGAAAGAGTACCGCCTGGCGCCGGTGCTTCAGCGAACGTCCCGCGCGTTTGAGTGCCCCAAAATCTACGACGCGGTGAGCCTGGCCAGCTCGCCGGTCAGCATCGGAGCAAGCTCACGCGCTCCTCTCAGTGATTTGCGCTCTCCGCGCAGTCGGCGCCGCTCTACGGACATGGTCTCTGGTCACGACGCGGTCAGCGCGGGGAGTGAACCAGCTGCCTGACGGTTCATGCGTGGCAGCACAGACTCGATGAAGATCTCGACGAGCTTCGGGTCGAATTGCGTGCCTGCCGACGCACGTAGCTCATCGATCGCCTCCTCGGCCGTCCGGGCCTGGCGGTAGGCCCGATTCGACGTGATGGCGTCGTAGGCGTCGCAGATTGAGATCAACCGGGCAGCGAGTGGGATCTCCTCAGCCGCGATGCCGTCCGGGTAGCCACCGCCATCCCATCGTTCATGCGTGGAGCGAACGGTTCGGGCGACGTCCTCCAGCCCCGCTGCAGCCGCGATGATTCGCTCTCCGATCAACGTGTGCCGGCGAACGAGTTCCCACTCTCCTTCGTCGAGCTGTCCCGGCTTCGCGAGCACCGTCTCTGGAAGGGCGAGCTTTCCGACATCGTGCAGCTCTGCGGCGGCGCGGACCAGCTTCGCCTGCGAACCGACGAGGCCAAGCTCCTGAGCAAGGGCCGCTGAATAGTGAGTGACACCGTTCGTGTGGTCTCCGAGGTAGCCGTCGCGCTCGACGAGCGCTTGGAGCAGGACGTCCCGGCTGCCATTGTCTGTGCCGATGAGGCCCTTGGCGGTGTACATCCTTCGGTCGGCGATCTGCAGTGCGTCCCGAGAATTGTCCGCCTCGCGGGGCAGCTCGGCGTGGCCGCTCGAGCACGTGACTCGGAAGGCCTCGCCGGATTCCCGCAGGCTGGCGTGCGCGGCCGCGCGCACCCATTCCAGCCCCCCGACGCTGCTTTCGACCAAAACGCAGAACTCGTCGCCGCCCAATCGAAATGCCTGACCGCGCCCACCGAGGCTGTCCCGAAGACGTCCGCCGAGCCGGTGGAGCAAGCTGTCGCCGGCGCCGTGCCCGAACGTGTCGTTGTACCCCTTGAACCCGTCAAGGTCGAAAAGCAGAAGGAGCGCCTCGCCACCGTTCGGCTGCGAGAGGAATGTATCGAGCTCCCGGAAGAGTGCACGTCTGTTGCCGAGACCGGTCAGCGCGTCGACCAGCGATTCCTCGCGCGTCGCTTCGAGCAATACAAGGTGCTCAGTGAACGTCAACGCTAGCCGTCCGAGTACCGCCACGAGTCCGAGCGAGGCTGCGACGAGTGCGACGGTGTTGATGCGCTGGAAGTGGTCCCACACCTCGATCGTCAGGCAGACGCTCGCCATCACCACCGGGATCGCGATCAGCGCCCGGCCCTCGAGCTGCCGCGGCCTCGTCTGTTTCACTGATATGCACGACGCGGCCGCGATCAGCACGAATCCGCCCGGCCAACCAAGGTCGAGCCATGTTCCGTACCTGTATGCGCCGTGCGCCACCTCCACGAGATACACGGAATCAGCGACTGCGAAGAGCGCGAGTCCCGCGCCGAGAAGAGACCAACCTCGGGTCAAACGCCAGCCTGAAAGGGCAACAGCGCCGAAGAGGAGAGCGAGGAGCAGCGCGTCGCCCGATGGGTAGGCGAGGTTCGTTGCGACGGCGCCGAGGCCTCCCTCAGAGCTGCGCCACACGACGCCCCACACGAGAGATGTGGCGAGCGCGCAGACGGTGAATGCGGCGATCAATCCGTCGAGCCAGACGCTCCTCGTGAACTCGACCACCCTGGAGCGCACGAGCAGCCCGAAACCTATGAACGTCGGTAGGTAGAAAGCGAGATACCCGAGATCGGCGAATGACGGAAAGGGCGGCGAGCTCAGATCCTGGAGCGCGAACGTGTAGTACCCGTCACCCACCGTCCAGCAGAGGATTCCCGCGCCGATGAGTCTCCACGCGAGCCGATCTCCGCTATCCCGATCGCGCAGCAAGCAGGTTGCGGCGGCGCCGGCACCTACCCCGTCGTACAGCCAGTTGGTGCACAGGTGTTCAACCGACGTCCCTCCGAAGGCCGTTTGCATCTGCAGCGCCACGGCGCCGAACATGGCAGCTGTGGATGCCAAGATGACGAGCGCGCGGCGCGTGGAGGAAGCTGCGTGGAAGTCTGGGCCGATCCTCTGACGCACCAAGGCTCCTTGCCGATGGTCAACCTCGAGCTGCTGCAGAGAGCCTTCGGCAACGAAGGGTTGCGAGACCTCCCCAGAAAGGGTGAGGCTCTCGGACACAACGGGTCGGTTCGCCGGTCGGGCGGGTTTCTTCCGACGGCGCGGTACAGCTGAAAATGATGGGGGCGGGAGGATTCGAACCTCCGTAGGCTGAGCCGACGGGTTTACAGCCCGTTCCCTTTGGCCGCTCGGGCACACCCCCTCAGCGGGTGCCGATTGTAGCCTCCGACGCGAACCCTGGCGTGAGGCCTCGACCAGCTTCGGCCGGCGGTAGTTCCCCTAGACGGGCCGTTCGACATTTTGGTTCCAAAGGCTGTGCGCGCGGGTCTTCAGCCCGAGACTCGTTTGGTCGATAGAGGCGAGGTGGAACCGCACGCGGAAGCTGAGACGATCGACGTGGACGCCGCGACCTCGGTGCTCAGGATTGTCGGCGTTCTCGACGACTACCTCTATACGAACGAGCATGCGGCGGACGGTAAACGTCGCTCCATCTTCTCGGGGCCGAACCGGGAGAACTGATGGGTGGCCACCCACCCGACGGCGCAGACGCGGCCGCCGAGTGGGAGCGTCTGATCCATCCCGAGGACTGGGATGAGCACCTCGCTCACCGCGAGCGTTTGCGGCGCGGGGAGTCCAGCGAAGTGCGCTATCGCCTTCGCGGCTACGACGGTGTCGTGCGCTGGATTCACGCACGGACTCGGCCGATCCACAAGGGTGGCAAGGTCATCGTCGACGGCATCGTGTCGGACGTCACCCGCCAAGTGGAAGCAGAGCAGCAACTCGCTCGTGCGCTCGCTGAACTCGAGAAGCTCTCTTCTATCAACGAGCAACAGGCCTTGCACGACCCTCTGACCGGACTCGGCAACCGCCGCAAGCTGCTCCTGCGTCTCGACGCGGCCCTCGAGCGAGGTGGCGATCTGCTGATGGCGCTGTTCGACCTCGACGGATTCAAACGGTACAACGACACGTTCGGCCATCCTGCCGGCGACGCCCTGCTCGTCAGGCTCGCAACGAGGCTCCGGGACGTGATGCCCTCAGACGCGGCGTTCCGATTCGGGGGCGATGAATTCCTCATCTTGGCACCGGCGAGTGGCGATGTCGAAAGCCTGCTCGCCGCAGCTGCCGATGCGCTCAGCGAAGAGGGGAAGGGCTTCGAGATAAGCGCATCTTTCGGCGCGGTGCTTCTTCCCGATGAGGCGGCCGAACCCAGCTCCGCGCTGCAGCTGTGCGATCAGCGCCTCTACAACGAAAAGAGCAGGCGCTCAGCACGTCGCGGACGCCCGCAGGACGTGCTTCTCGAGGCACTCAACGCGCGCGAGCCAAACCTGGAGATTCACTCCAGCGATGTCGCGGGCTTGGCTGTCGCAGTCGGCGCGCGCCTTGGGCTCAAGGACGAAGCGATCGCTCGGCTAGAACAGGCCGCGCTTCTCCACGACATCGGCAAGATCGGCATCCCCGACTCAGTCCTTTGCAAGCCAGGGCCTCTGAGCGACGAAGAGTGGAAGTTCATTCGTCGTCACACGATCATCGGTGAGCGGATTCTGGCCGCCTCGCCGGCGCTCACCGACGTTGCACGCATCGTCCGCTCGACCCACGAACACTTCGACGGGGCCGGATACCCCGACGGGCTCCGCGGTCAGGCGATTCCGATTGAGGCGCGAATCATCTCTGTGTGCGACGCCCACGCCTCGATGATCTCCGACCGCACGTATCGCCCGGCGCTCTCCCAGGCTCAGGCGCTCGCCGAGCTCGCACGCTGCGCCGGCACGCAGTTTGATCCCGCGGCCGTCGAGTCGCTCACCGCATTCGTCGCCGCAGATCAGCCGCGGCCGCTCGTAGGCTGATCACGGTCGCGACCGGGGGGAAATCCAGTGCGACACATCACACCACCCTCGACGCCCGGACCGTAGCTGGCCTATCACGGTAGGGAGCCGAGGCCGCTCTGGGCAGCGCACCGCGGTCGCCGTCCGCCCCGTGTATTGGTCGGCCAGCCGTAGGCTCTCACCGTGCTGAATAGGGTTTTGATACTCGTCCTGATCGGTGGCATCGTGTCTGCGGGGTACGTACTCGCACACGCTGTGAGACCAGGGTCGCAAGGTGTGTCGACGGTGCTCGGATTGACGACTCGCGCTGTGAGCGCCTCCGATCGATCGAACGTCACCGCCGCAGCTAGTGATGCGGCTTACTACTTTGCGGACCGTGGGACATACCTCGGAATGTCGCCCTCTGCGCTTCGGGGCTACGACGCGGGACTATCGGCGAGCGTGATCGTCCGGCGTGCCGACCCGTCGTCGTACTGCATTGAGAGCCGCGCGTTTGGGAGCGGGGTTCACATTGCAGGGCCGGGAGGGACGCCGACTCCTGGCCCCTGCTGACGACGAACCTGAGTCGCTTGCGCATCTGCGCCGCGGGCGGCGAAGACGAAAGCGAACACACCGCTACGCCGGGCACGGGCAGCCCTCAGATTGGACGCGCTCCTGCTCGCTCGATGACCTGCACCGACTGCTGCTCACCATTTCCTGGGTCGTTACTTCGGATCGAGCACTACCCAACCTTCCTCGCGAAGCTTCTCCTTCAAGGCGACTGCCGGAAGTTGTCCGAAGGAATATTTCGCACAGACGTGGCCCGTCTTGTACGTCACGATGCAAACATGGCCAGCGCGGAGGGCAGGCACCAGTGCCGCGTCCTTCCAATGGATCCGAAGCGCGTTAGCGGGCAAGCTTCGAACCTTGCGCATGACCGTTGTGGAGGGCGCCTCCGGTGGACCATTCACTGCACCGCAACCGGTGAGAAGGAGCATTCCCGAGAGCGCAAACAGTCGAGCCTGTGACCACGGTGAGAAATCGCGCATGTGTGTTCCATATCGCACCCAACACGGAATTACCATCCGCTCTGCGCTTGGCGCATGAGAGCCGTCCGCCCTGCTCGGTCCACGAGCTTGAGGGGGACGAGCTCAGATGATCCAGGCCCCCTGACCCTCGAAGAGTTGGAATTGTCGACCTGCGCCGCATCTCGCAAATGGGCGAATGCGGTCGGTCACGATCGTTTCGTCGGTTCCGACAACGACGTCAAAACGCACGATCAGTCTCCCCGCTTCGGCGAACTGCGGCAATTCGGCGAGGAGCCCTGAGGAAACCCATGGTCAGTGGGGCTGGATGCGATTCAGGAAGAAACCGCTGGCTTTCGCCGCGACCTGACGGCCCGCGTGGGCTTGAATCCGATACTCGACGTTGGCCGGCGTTGGCAGGGCATGTGAGCCAGTCGCGCTCAGGCCCGTGAAGTAGACCGATGGGTGAGAGACAGCGAGTTCTCTATCTCGAAGGAAGTAAACCAGCCATGCTTGGTTCCAGGTCTCTGCGATGTCGATCTCAATGACTGACGAGGGTTCCACGGCGTCGTTGGTGGCTTTCGCAATCGCCTCCACGCCTGCGGTTGTACGCAATGAGTCTCTGCCTTCGCGAATCGCGGTGATGGTTCCGAGCAAGGCGAAGGCGGCGCTAGCAGAGAGAAGAAGACGCCGTACAAGCGCGATAGATGACATTGGTTTCAAGCTCGGCCCCGCTGTGAGAACCGATAGCGCGATCAGGGTGAAGATGGGGGCGGCGTATCCCATGAGCCGTACCGAGTAGAAAGGCGTCTCGTGAAACACCGAAAAGAACGCGAGTTCGGCGAAGAGGAACGCCGCGCCCGCTACGAGGAGGTCTCCGTGCTGAGTCTGAGACGACCTTAGGAAAGCGAGGCCCGTTCCGAGCAGGAGAGCCGTTACCACATCTGCACAGAACGCCCACGCGGCCGGTGAAGCATCATGAACCCGGATGATCACGAGGTCGACTGTCACCAGGACGATCGCAATCGGAAGGAGGTCAAGAGGAGAATTGAGTGCTCTCACTTTCGCCGTTAGCGTCGGGAGTGCGACGGCGACGATTCCGCACCCAAGCACAACCCCGAGGATCCAGCCGTTCGGGCTCGACTGCTTCAGCGCTTGCGTTCGGGGAATGAGCCCCAACGAGTCCGACGGCAGCGCTGGGTCATAGGCCGACCACCTTCGCACGATTTCGGGAGACCTATCGACGAAGCCGAGCGACCTGATGGCTTGAACGATCTGCACGGCACCTATGAGAGCGAGCCAGAGTCCGAACTCGCTGGCGACCTTGAACGTGCGACCCAGATACCGTCGCCCGTGGCTGACTAGGTAGGCCACTCCAGCCGCAACAAGGAACGCACCGAAAGAGACGTAGGGCCAGCCGTAAGCCGCGATCGCCGCTGCTCCAAACGCAGCTGCCCCTACGCGCTCCCGACGTGAACCTTCGCGGTCGAGAGCGGCTCGAAACCAGAAGACTGACAACAGGCCGAACGTGGCGAGTGCGATCTGAGCTTGCCAGCCGAAGGAGTTTCCGAAGAGGAGATACCCGTTGGTGCCTACGAGAATCCCGGCGAGTGCGGCCACAGACGAGCTCCAAAGCAGGACGCCGCGTGCACAGAAAAAAACCGTCAGCGCTAGCAACGTGGTGAGCAGTACCGCGAATGCGCCGTAGACCTCGACAGGATCCGAGTTCGAGAGCCACGCAAGCCCCCCGAGAGTCAGCGGGATGCCCGTCGGCCATTCTTCGTGCCTGATTCGTTCGTACGGGATCGAGTCCGGGCGAAATGCAGCCTGGCTCGGCGTTCCTTCAAGGAGTGTTCTCGCCTGCGAGACCCACATGTACGGATCAGCGTTGCTGAACGTGGCCACTCCCCAGTTCCCTTGATGAAAGGAGGGCATCGAAGCGATCGTGACCGTGACGAGCGCTACCGCGACCGGCGCGGCGAAATCGGAGAAGGTCCTCGGGATTCGTTTCGCGGCGGTGACGGTGACGATCGCAAACGACGCGACCACGATGACGCAGATGAGCCGTGCGGATACGCCGAAGTAGATGAACACGCTGCCGCAAGCGAGTCCGGCGGAGGTG
>JACDGR010000112.1:6256-9338 GCA_013821525.1 Actinomycetota bacterium | reverse complement strand
GGCGCTTCTTCAGGCGCTAGCGCGTCAGTCGTTCTGCGTTGCCGGGTTGCCCGGCTCGTGGTCGCCGACGTGGTTCGCGGCGGTGGCCTCGACCTGAGCGAGCGTCGATGCGCGAGGGGCACGGATCCGCACGGTGATGCGGTCGCCCGCCTTCAGCTGCGAGGCGTCGATCACGGTCGGGACCTTCCCCTGCCAGAGCAGGAAGATCGTTCCGTCGTCGTAGGTGAACGTCTGGTCGGCCGACTGGCCGAGCAGGGAGCGCAGGGCGAGACGGTTCCCGGCCTTGACATGGAGAGCCAGATGACCGCCCGACTGCGCGCCGGCGACGGTGCCGACGTACAGGAAGAGCGGCTGTCCGCCCGTCGGCTTCGAGACGCGGTCGCCGATGATGCCGGCCGGACTGGCCTCGAGGTCGGCGAGCGACGCGCCGGCCTTGCCGCGCACGTTGACGTTGACCCAATCGCCCTGCTTCAGGTCAGCAGTCGTGCCGACCGTTGGAACGCCTTTGCGCCAGATCAGGATCTCGGTCTTCGTGCCGACCGTGAACGTCTGATTCTGGCTCTGGCCGAGCATGGCGCGAAGCGCGGCGTGGTTGCCGCCTTCGACCTGCAATTGCACCGAGCCGGTGCTCGCGGCAACGAGCTCGCCGCGGAACTGGAAGAGCTTGCCCTTCCCGTTCGCCGACGCCGTGGCTGCGACGGATGCGCCGACGAGCACAGCGAGAGCGAGGATCGAAATGAGACGGAGCTTCATGTTGGAGCGACCTCCTGGTGGATGACTCTCGCGGGGGTTGCCGCACGAGCTAACTAGGAGCACCTTCCCCCCGGCCGCTCAGCGGATCGTCTCGATTTCGTAAAACCCATGCAAAACGCGCTTCCCCGGTCGAGGGATGGGAGCTCAGTCCCAGGGAGGCGGGTTGTGCACCCAGCGGCCACCGACCATCGTGGCGACGACCTCTGCGTCGAGGTCGTCCCAGGGATCGCGGTCGAGCACGACGAGATCGGCGAGGTGGCCCGGAATCAGCGTGCCGCGGCGCCGCTCGTCCTGCGCGAGCCACGCCGGCGCGACGCACGTGGCGTGGAACGCCTGGTCGACCGTCAGCGCCTCCGCAGGGTGCCACGCGTCACGCCCGTCGTTTGAGCGGCGGACGCCGGCGCGGATCCCTGCGAGCGGGTCGAGCTCCTCGATCGGTGCGTCGCTGCCGTTCACGACGACCGCGCCGGAGTCGAGCAGCGAGCGGAACGCGTACGCGCCTTCGGTCTTGCCCACCCAGAACTGGTCGGCCATGTCGCGGTCGGACGGCGCGTGGGAGAACTGCACCGAGCAGGTCACCCCGATCGAGGCGAAGCGCGGCAGGTCTTCGGGTGAGAGCAGCTGACAGTGCTCGATCCGCTGACGGAGCCCACGCGGCTCCCAGACGTCGCGCGTCTGCTCGAAGGCGTCGAGCGCCTCGCGGTTCGCACGGTCGCCGATCGCGTGCACGCCGACGGGGAATCCCGCCTCGGCGCCACGTCGCACGATCTCCGCGAGCTCCTCGCCGCTCGTGATCTGCACGCCGCTGTCGTCGAGCATCCACGCCGTCTGCGAGCCGAGCGTGCCGTCCATGAAGACCTTCAGATACCCGAGCTTCACGAATGGGCTGCCGAAGCCCGAGCGCAGGCCGAGGGCTGCCGCTTGATCGAGGCGGTCGTGTGGGATCGATTGCCACACGCGCAGCGAGAGCGAACCGCGCTCCTCGAGCTGCTGCCAGAGCCGCAGCGCGCCGAGCCAGCCGTCCTTGTCGTGCACGGCCGTCACGCCGCGCGTATTCGCCAGGCGGATGCCCTTGCGCATCGCCTCGATGTACTCGGCGTCGGGGACGATCATGTGGCGCTCCTTGAAGCGCCACGCTGCCTCCTCGCGCAAGACCCCGGTCGGCTCGCCGTGCTCGTCGCGCTCGACCACGCCGCCGTGCACCTCGAGATCGCCGTTCGCGCGCGCGAGCGCAGCGGTGTTCAGCCAGATCGAGTGGTAGTCCTTGGCGATCAGCGCGGCCGGTGTGTCGCCGGTGAGCGCATCGAGGTCCTGTCGCGTCGGCTCGCGCTGCGGCTGCCAGTCACCGCTGCGCCATCCGTGGCCGCGAAGCCACCGCTCCCCGTCGGGGCGCGGGGCGCGGGCGATGCGGTCGAGCGCTTCGGCCAGGGACGCACAACCGTCCAGCTTCACCTCGTCCTGTGCCATCGCCCACGTCGGAAAATGCGTGTGGGAATCGGTGAACCCCGGCACGACGACGCGACCGCCGAGGTCGACGACCTCCGGCGAGGCGAGCGCCGTCTCGTGAACGCCGACGCCGCCGGCGATCAGCGTGCCGGCAACTGCGAGCGCGCGCTGGGTCGGCACCTGCGGGTCGAGCGTGCGGATGAGACCGTTCGCGAGTATCACGTCGGTCAGAATCTACGCGGGTGCTCGACCACGTGACGATCCGAGTCTCCGACCGCGACGCGAGCCGCCGGTTCTACAGCCTCGCGCTGGGCGAGCCGACGTACGAGGGCGAGCAGTTCCTCGAGTGGGACAGCTTCTCGATCGCCGTCGGCGAGCCGACGCGCAACCTGCACCTTGGGTTCGAGGCTGCGAGCCCGGCAGCGGTCGACGCGTGGTGGTCGCGGCTGATCGCTGCCGGGTACCGCGATCCCGGACACGCCGCGCCGCGACCCGAGTACGGGGAGCACTACTACGGCGGCTTCGTCCTCGACCCCGACGGCAACAGCATCGAAGCGGTCTGCAACCCGCCGCTCCGGGGCGCTCAGAACGATCATCTCTGGCTGCGAACGGAGGATCTCGCCGCCTCGCGCGCCTTCTGGCAGGCCGTGGCGCCGCACGTCGGGATCCGGCTGAAGCATGACTCGACCGAGCGGATCCAGTACATCGGCGAGCGAGGCACCTTCTCCGTGGTGCCCGGTGATGCGAGCGCGAACGTGCACCTCGCGTTCCGGGTCGGCGGCAACGCGGCCATCGAGGCCTTTCACCGGGCGGCGCTCGCCGCGGGCCACCGCGACAACGGCGCGCCGGGTGAGCGACCCGAGTACCACCCCGGGTACTGCGG
>JACDGR010000112.1:0-6246 GCA_013821525.1 Actinomycetota bacterium | reverse complement strand
ACCCGGACGGCAACAACATCGAAGCGGTCTGCCACAACCGCTGAGGTGGCAGGATGGCGGCGATGGCGACGCCGGTCGAGGAACGCAAGCAGCCTGCCGACCGGGCGGTCGCCCGCTTGCCCGAGCACGAGTTCGACGCGATCGTGCTCGTCTCGTTCGGAGGGCCGGAGGGAATGGATGACGTGATGCCGTTCCTCGAGAACGTGACGCGCGGGCGCAACGTGCCGCGCGAGCGGCTGCTCGATGTCGCGCACCATTACGAGCTGTTCGGCGGCGTCAGCCCGATCAACGGGCAGAACCGCGCCCTGATCGCCGCCCTCGAGCCCGAGTTGCACGCGCACGGCGTCGATCTGCCCGTGTACTTCGGCAACCGCAACTGGGATCCGTACCTGACGGACACGCTGCGCCAGATGCGCGACGACGGCGTCCGGCGCGCGCTTGCGGTCTTCACGTCGGCCTTCAGCTCCTACTCCGGATGCCGTCAGTACCGCGAGGATCTGTTCAACGCGCAGCTGGCGGTCGGCCCGGACGCGCCCGAGATGCCTCGCGTCCGGATGTTCTTCAACCACCCAGGCTTCGTCGAAGCCAACATCGATCGCGTGCGCACTGCTCTTGCGGATGTTCCCGCCGGTGCGCACATCGCGTTCACCGCACACTCGATCCCTCTCGCGATGGCAGAGAACTGCGCGTACGAGGCCCAGCTCGCGGAGACGGCGCGTCTCGTCGCGTCTGCGGTCGGAGTAGAGGATTGGGCGGTCGTCTACCAGAGTCGCAGCGGCCCGCCACAGGTTCCCTGGCTCGAGCCGGACATCGGGGAGCATCTCGAGACGATTGCGGCCCGCGGCGTCGGCTCGGTCGTCGTCGCGCCGATCGGTTTCGTCTCCGATCACCTCGAAGTCCTCTTCGATCTCGACGTCGAGGCGAAGGAGATCGCAGAGCGACTCGGCCTCGCCTTCGCCCGCGCGGGAACCGCCGGGACACATCCGGCCTTTGTCGCCGGGCTGCGCGAGCTGATCGTCGAACGCCTGACGCCCGGCGCCGTCCGCCCGGCGCTCGGCCGCTTCGGCCCGAGCCACGATGTCTGCGCGCCGGACTGCTGCCTCCCCGGCAGCGGGCGCCCTAGCCCCTGGGATGCGCCAGCCGCTTAGGACCGTGCCGCGAGCAGCACGACGGTCATCGCGGCGCACGCGATCGCCGTGGCGGCGATCACGAGCGAGAGAATCCGCATCGGGATCAGCATGCTCCGAGTATCGGCAAGACGGCGTCTACACTGGAGCGCCGGATGAGCGCACTCGATCCCCTGAGCGAGGAACAGCGTGAGATCAGGGATCTCGTGCGCACGCTCGCGACGGAGCAGGTGGCGCCCCGGGCGGCCGAGATCGACCGGAGCGGCGAGTTTCCGTGGGACGTGGTCGAGGTGTTCCGCAGCAACGAGCTCTTCGGGATCATGTTCGACGAGGCCTATGGCGGCATCGGCGAGAGCTCGCTGATGACGTTCGTGACGATCGAGGAGCTGTCGAAGGTCTGCGCGACAAGCGGCCTGATCATCGCCGTGCAGGAGCTGGGCTCGCTGGGGATCAAGCTGGCAGGCAGCGAGGAGCAGAAGCAGCGTTTTCTGCCGCGGCTTGCAAGCGGTGAGTGGCTGGCGGCCTACGCGCTGACCGAGCCAGGGTCGGGATCCGACAGCGCTGCGATGCGCACGACAGCACGCCGCGACGGCGACGCTTACGTGCTGAACGGCGGCAAGCGTTTCATCACGAGCGCGGGGGTCGCGTCTGTGTATGTGGTCTTTGCGAAGACAGATCCAGAGGCGGCACACGGTGGCATCTCGGCGTTCATCGTCGAGGCGGACACCCCCGGCTTCGAGGTCGGGCGCATCGAGCCGAAAATGGGGATCAAGGGATCGACGACGGGCGAGCTCTTCTTCAACGACTGCCGTGTCCCGGCCGCGAACCTGCTGGGGGCTGAGGGCGAAGGATTCAAGATCGCGATGCGGATCCTCGACCGGTCGCGACCGGGCATCGGTGCGCAGGGCCTCGGGCTCGCGCAGGGTGCGACCGACTATGCCGTCGACTACGCACGGTCGCGCGAGACGATGGGCAAGCCGATCGGGCAGCACCAGTTGATCGCCGGGATGCTCGCCGACATGGAGACGAAGTGTGAGGCGGCGCGCGGGTTGCTCTACAAGGTGGGGCTGATGATCGACGAGGGCGACACCGGCACCGAGTTGACGAAGCTCTCTGCGATGGCGAAGCTGTTCTGCACGGACGTTGCGATGGAGGTGACGACCGACGCGGTGCAGGTGCTCGGCGGGTACGGCTACATCCAGGAGTACCCCGTGGAGCGGATGATGCGGGACGCCAAGATCACGCAGATCTACGAAGGCACGAATCAGATCCAGCGCCTCGTGATCGCACGCGAGATGCTGAAGGAGAACCGGGCGTTCCTCCTCTCCGGCGTCGGCTGATCGCCGCACCGCCCGTCGCGCGCGCGCGCACGGCGGCCCGAGTCGCGGCAATCAAGATCGGTTGGGTGCTCGCGAGCATCTTCCTGCTCTCCTCGGCTGTCGTCGAGTACACGCAGCCGCATCCGTCCCGGTTCGCGCCGGTCTTTATCGTCGCGTGGTTCGGCGTGTCCGTGTGGGCGTACAGGTCGATCCGAAAGGCGCGCGGATGATCGAGCCCGCGCGTAGCTTCGACCGCGCCGCCGACGAGTACGAGCGTGCGCGAGCGAGCTATCCCTCCGCGTTGCTCGACGCCGTGCCTGTTGCTGCGGACGCGGAGGTGCTCGATCTCGCCGCGGGTACGGGCAAGCTGACGCGCGTTCTCACGCAGCGCTACCGGCGCGTGATCGCGGTCGAGCCCCTCGGCGGTATGCGCGCGATCCTCGAACGTGTCGTCCCGGATGCAGAGGCGCTCGCGGGCAGCGCAGAGGCGATCCCGCTCGCCGACGAGTCGGTCGACGCCGTCTTCGTTGCTCAGGCGTTTCACTGGTTCGCTAACGACGCGGCGCTAGGCGAGATCGCGCGCGTACTCCGTCCCGGCGGCATCCTTTGTTTGGTCTGGAACGAGCACGACGACGAGCGCGAGTCTCCACTGCCGGCCGCCTACGTCGAACGCATCGCAGAGCTGCATGCCTCAGCGCTCCAGGCGGTGCGCGCTGCTCCGCCATGGTCCGAGGTGATCGCGCGTGGCCCGTTCGGGGACGTGCGCGAGCTCGCCGTCGCGCACGACCATGTGCTCGACCGCGCGGGCGTGCTCGACAACGCGCGTTCGACCAGCTGGATCGCGCGGCGTCCCGACGATGATCGCGAGGCGATCATGGGAGAGCTCGGCGCGCTGCTCAACGGCGGCGTGTTCGCGATCCCGAACCGCGCGAACGCGATGTGGACGGTACGCACGTGAACGTGAAGCTCTCCTCGGCGGATCGCGTGCTCTTCCCGGACGACGGGATCACCAAGGGAGAGCTCTTCTCCTACTACGACCGGGTGGCCGACGCGATCGTGCCGCACCTCCGCGACCGCCCGTTCACGATGAAGCGCTGGCGCGAGGGCCTGGCTGGCGACTCGTTCTTCCAGAAGCAGGCACCGAAGGGCATCCCCGACTGGATCCCGACACGGCAGTTCCGCACCTGGCCCCGCGGCGGGAAAGGGGAGTCACGCCTCGTCGATTTCCCGCTCGTCGACGACCGTGATGCGCTGCTCTGGATGGTGCAGATGCATTGCATCGACATGAACGCGTGGTACTCGCGCGTCGACAAGCCCGACCGTCCCGATTTCGTGCTGTTCGACCTCGATCCGCCGGAGGAGCCGGACGCGTTCGCCCTCTGCGTGCGGGTCGCGCACTACGTCCACGACGCGCTTGCAGAGCTCGGCCTGGAGGCGTTCGTGAAGACGAGTGGAGCAGACGGCATCCACATCGTCGTCCCGATCGTGCGTCGCTCGACGTATGAGGACACCTACGAGTTCGCGGAGCTTCTCTCGCGCAAGCTCGAGGCGGAGCATCCCGGCGAGGTGACAACGGAATGGCTGAAGAAGAAGCGGGCGGGGGTGCTGGTCGATCACCGCCAGAACGGTCACGGCAAGACGATCGCATCGGCGTACTCGGTCCGACCGAAGCCCGCTGCGCCTGTCTCGACACCGCTCCGGTGGGAGGAGCTGACCGAGACCATCCGTCCGCGCGACTTCTCGATGGAGGTCGCGCTCGGGCGGGTCGCCGAGCATGGCGATCTCTTCGAGCCGACGCTGCACGCTGATCAGTCGCTCGGGAGTGCACTACGGGCGCTGCGGTGATCTTCGCCATCGACTGGGTCGCCGTCTCGTCGATCGCAACGGCCGCGGCGACCCTCGTGCTTGCGCTCGCGACGTTCGCGTCCGTGCGTTCGGCGAACCGTGCCGCGCGCGCCGCCGAGCGGTCGCTGCTCGCGGGGCTGAGGCCGCTACTTGCACCGACGCGTCCGGACGACCCGCCGCAGAAGGTCGGGGTCATGGATGACAGGTGGTTCCAGATCCCCGGTGGAGGTGGCGTTGCCGAGGCGACGGACGACGCCGTGTACCTCGCGATCGCCGTGCGGAACGTCGGGAGTGGCATCGCGGTGCTGCACGGCTGGCACCTCGATCCCGAGCTTGGCACAGGCGCGACGGAGCATCCGCCCGTCGAGGGATTTCGACGCCTCTCGCGCGACCTGTACATCGCGGCGGGGGAAAGCGGCTTCTGGCAGGGCGCCTTCCGCGACCCACAGAAGCCAGGCTTCGCCGCCCCCCGAGCCGCGGTCGAGGAGCCGAAGCGCTTCTCCCTCGACATCCTCTACGGAGATCACGAGCTCGGGCAGCGTTCGATCACCCGCTTCGCGATGACACCGCGCGAGGACGGCCGCTGGCTGGCCACCGTCTCCCGCCACTGGAACGTCGACCGTCCCGACCCGCGCTGAGGTCTCCCAGCGCCGCTACTAGCAGCGCGCCCCACCGCGCAAGCCGTCCAGCCCAGACCTGTCCCTGCGCAAGCCTCAGCCGGCCAGCTCTCTCGACGGAGCAGGGACGACGCAGCACGATCTCGACCCACTTCGGCCACAGTTTCAGACCCGTGTCTGACACCGGACGTGTGGGCTGCGGCCACGTCCCGAATGGGCATGGACGAGCCTTCAGGCGTTCAGTGCCTGGCGGACGCGCTCGAGGTTTGCGCGCCAGAGCTCGTCGGGGAGCGGCGGCAGGATGTCGTCCCAGATCGCCGCGAACGAGCCGATCAGCTGCGTCACACGCGCGGGGCGCGCCATGAACCACATGTGGAAGTGCTCGCTGCCGTCTCCCCAGCGGCAGACGTGGACATTGCCGATGTCACCGACCGCGTAGACCGCCTGCTGCACGCGGAGCATCAGCGGGCCGAGCTCGCGCGCGCGCTCCTCGGGAAGATCCGCGAAGTCGAGGTGTGCACGCGTGTGCAAGAGCACTACGCACGGAAGCCCGGAGGGCTCACGCAGCGACGTGACGAGCCAGTGCTCGTCGTGCCAGAGCGCATCCTCGACCGGAAATGCGCAGCTGCGGCAGGCAACCCCGCCGACGCCGTGACGCGGGGGCTCCTGCTCGACCGGGTGTTCGAGCGCCCGCGGCGTCACCGGCCCGGCGAACGGCCACGTGTCCCATTCCTCGACGGCGGGTGAGCGTAAGCCGGCGTGCGCGCGCTCCCACAGCTCTTCGGGCGTCTCAGGAACCTCGGGACGCCTTCTTGTAGTCGCGCTTCCACTGCTGATAGCGCTCGAGCCCTTCCGGCGAGTTGACGTCGCCGAGGGTGGGCCGGTCGGGGACGAGCGGCAAGGCCGCCTCGACACCGAACTGCTTTGCGAGCACCGAGCCGAGCGAGCGAATCTTCATCTCGCCGAATCCAGGGAGCGCTGCGATCCGCGCGGTCAGGTCGGCGGTGTCCTTCGCCTCGGTCCAGATCCTCGAAGCGTCGCCTGCGTACTCCTCGGCGACGACGGTCGCGAGCTCGCGAACTCGCTGCGCCATGGCGCCCGGGAAACGGTGAATCGCCGGCTTGGCGGCGAACGCGTCGGCGAGATCCATCCGTGCAAGTTTCTTCGGCTCGAGGGTGCCGGCTCGCTCCTTCAGCACGAGCGGGCCGGCGAAGGCTTTCTGCACCGTCACCTGCTGGTCGATCGCGAAGCCGACGAGCAACGCGAACGGATCCGTGCCGATCAGCTTGCAGGCGGCAGGATCGTCGGTGAAATAGAGCGCTTTGGGCACCAACCCGA
>JACDGR010000111.1 GCA_013821525.1 Actinomycetota bacterium | reverse complement strand
GCGGTCAATGGCGTGCGCAAAGCCCTGCTGGCCGACTTCGGAATCCCCGACGAGGTGCTCGGACACATCGGTCTCACCGCCCAGTTCGACACCCGGGACACCGAGCGGGCGCTGGCCGGCTCGGGCATCGCCGTTCCGCCACTGGAGAGCTACGCGGCCAAACTGTGGGATTACTGGGAGCGCAACCTCGATCCGGACCTGTTCAAGGATCGGAGCTTCGAGGGCGCCGTCAACGGCAAGACCGTGCTCATCACCGGCGCCTCGAGCGGGATCGGCGAGGCGACGGCGCGCCGGTTCCTCGAGCGCGGCTGGACGGTCTATGCGTCGGTGCGGCGTGCGGGCGACGCGCCCGCCGGCACGGACGAACTCGTCTTCGACGTCAGCGACCCGGTCGGGATCGGTCATGCGGCGACGAAGGTCGAGCGGCTCGACGCGCTCGTCGACAACGCGGGCATCGCTGTTGCCGCGCCGCTCGAGCTCCTGCCGCCCGAGGAACTGACGCGGCAGCTCGACGTGAACGTCGTCGGCCAGCTGCGTGTGCTCCAGGCCTTCCTGCCCGCTCTGCGGCTCTCACGTGGGCGTGTCGTGCTGATGGGGTCGATCGCAGGACGCTCGGCCCTGCCGTTTCTCGGCGCCTACGCGATGTCGAAGTTTGCGCTCGAGGCGATGGCTGACGCCCTCCGGATCGAGCTCGCGCCGTGGGGAATCCACGTCGCGATCGTCGAGCCCGGCACGATCGCGACACCGATCTGGTCGAAGCCGCAACAGGCCGTCGACGCGATCCCGCCGGAGCTCGTCGAGCTCTACGGAGAGCGGATGAGCCGATTTCGGAAGCTGGCGGCCGACCGCTCCGCCGGCGCGGCGGCGCCCGTCTCGACGGTGGCCGACGCCGTCGAGCATGCCGTCACCTCTCCGAAGCCGAAATCCCGTTACCTCGTCGGACCCGACGCGAAGCGCCGCGCGCGCGTGCAGCGCCTCCCGGACAGGCTGCGCGACCGCGTCCTCGCGCGGTTCCTCTTCGGGACCTGATCCCTGGAGCCTCGACGGGGCTGTCTGCCGGGCGGGGGTTTCAGGACAAGAAAAGGGCATCGTGCAGGGCAGAGGCCCGACCCATGCCTCTCGTTGGGATCGAACCGCCTGGCCCATCCGTGCGAACAACGCGGACACAACCGCATTCCCTATGAGAGGAGATCCGTTGACGGATCCATGGACGTTGGAAGAAGTAGATGTTGACGGGGCGATTCAGGAAGCGGCCGAGAAGGTCGACGGCGCCACCCGTGCGTCGTTCCTGAAGAAGGCCGGTATCGGTGCAGGCGCAGTCATGTTCGGGGGCGGCGTCGCCGCAGCTCTCCCGGCGCTCGCCTCGGCCGGCACCGCCGCCAGTGACGTCTCGATCCTGAACTTCGCTCTGACCCTCGAGTACCTCGAAGCAGCGTTCTATGCCGGCGCTGCCGGTCGCTTCAAGGGCAAGGTCGGAACGTTCGCGAAGATCGTCGGCGCGCACGAGAAGGCGCACGTCGCGTTCCTGAAGAAGGCGCTCGGCAGCGCTGCTGTCAAGTCGCCCATGTTCGACTTCAAGGGCTCGAACCACAGCCAGGCGAAGTTCACCGCCACCGCTCAGGTCCTCGAGGACACGGGCGTCGCGGCGTATCTCGGCCAGGCAGGCAACATCAAGGCGAAGGCGATCCTCGGCGCGGCAGGCTCTGTCCTCGCCGTCGAGGCCCGTCATGCCGGCTGGATCCGTGACATCAACGGAGTCACCGGCGCACCGTCGGCGTTCCAGGGCCCCAAGACCAAGGCGCAGATCCTTGCCGCGGTCAAGGGCACTGGCTTCATCACCGGCTAATGCGAGTCCCGAATCGGGCGGGAAGGCGGCCAGGCCGCCCTTCCCGCCAGGATTCGATTTAGAGTCCTCGCATGGGCTACCAGGTCAGTTCTCTCGATGAGCTTGGCGAGGGCTATGGGTTCCGCAAGGTTCGCCAGCCGCTCGGCGTGACGGCATTCGGCGTCAACGCACTCGTCTTCCCGCCCAACTACGACGGGCCGGCGCATTTCCACGATCTGCAGGACGAGCTCTATTTCGTCCACCGCGGCACCGCAACGTTCGACTTCGACGGCGCGGTGCACAACGTCGGCGAAGGCGGCGTCGTGCACGTCGAGTCGACGACGCACCGCAAGGTCTCGAACCTGACCGACGAGGATCTCGTGCTCTTCGTCGTCGGGGGCAAGGACGGCTACGTCCCACGGGACGGGCAGCTCGTCGACCCTGAGGACATCGAGAAGCGTCACGGCATGTCACGGGGTGAGCTGACGTGAACGGGCTGATGATGGACACGCAGCTGACGCTGCCGTTCCTGCTCCGCCGCTCGGAGTCGTACTTCGGCGACAAGGAGATCGTGACGCGGCTCCCCGACAGGAGCTTCCACCGCTACACCTATCGCGACGCTGCGCGGCGTGCGCGTGCGCTCGCCGTCGGGCTGCAGGGCCTCGGCCTGGAGCGCGGCGACCGCGTCGCGACGCTCTGCTGGAACCACTATCAGCATCACGAGGCCTACCTCGGCATCCCGTCGGGGGGCTTCGTGCTGCACACGCTGAACCTGCGACTCCACCCGAACGATCTCGCGTACATCGCGAATCATGCTGAGGACAAGGCTGTGATCGTCGACCGCAGCCTCGTGCCGCTGCTCGACACGTTCCTGGCACAGACCTCGATCGAGCACGTGCTCGTCGTCGAGGACTCCTACGAGGAGCTCGTCGCAGACTCCGACGCCGGCGCATGGGTCGACCCAGAGCTCAACGAGAACGAGGCCGCCGCGATGTGTTACACGAGCGGCACGACCGGAGTGCCGAAGGGCGTCCTCTACTCGCACCGCTCGACCGTCCTCCACACGCTCGGCGTCGCCGCGGGAAACCCGATGGGGCTCGGCGTCTCCGAGCAGGACGTGATCCTGCCGGTCGTCCCGATGTTCCACGCAAACGCGTGGGGCTACCCTTACCTGGCGACGATGATCGGTGCGAAGCTCGTCTATCCGGGGCCGCATCTCGACCCCGAGAGCTTGCTCGAGGACTTCGTCGAGGAAGGGGTCACGTGGACCGCCGGCGTGCCGACGATCTGGCTCGGCATCCTGGCGATGCTCGACGCCGACCCGGGGCGCTGGGACCTCTCGCGGATGAAGGGCATGCTCGTCGGCGGGTCTGCCGCGCCACGGGCGATGATCGCCGGCTTCAAGCAACGACACGGCCTCGACGTCGTGCACGGCTGGGGGATGACGGAGACCTCGCCTGTCGCCTCGACTGCGCAACTTCCCGGTGATCTCGCCGCCGCGGACGAGGAGACGCAGTTCGACTACGTCGCGATGCAGGGGATGCCGTTGTCGTTCGTCGAGCTGCGCCATCGTGACGACGAGGGCGTGATCCTGCCTTGGGACGGCGAGTCGATGGGCGAGCTCGAGATCCGCGGGCCGTGGGTCGCGGCGGGCTACTACAACACGCCTGAGCAGGCAGACCGCTGGACCGACGACGGCTGGTTCAAGACCGGGGACATCGTCTCGATGCACCCGCGCGGGTTCATCCAGATCAAGGACCGCTCGAAGGACGTGATCAAGTCGGGTGGTGAGTGGATCTCGTCGGTCGAGCTCGAGAACGCGCTGATGGCACATCCGGCGATCGTCGAGGCCGCGGTGATCGCGGTGCCCGACGAGAAATGGGACGAGCGTCCGCTGGCCGCCGTCGTGCTGCGCGAAGGGCAAACCGCGACCGCGGACGACCTGCGCGCGTTCCTCGCGCCCGACTTTGCGAAGTGGTGGCTACCCGATCGCTTCGAGTTCATCTCGGAGATCCCGAAGACGAGCGTCGGCAAGTTCCGCAAAACCGAGCTCCGCGACATGTTCACGACGGAAGCTGTGGTGCAACCGTGATCAAGACGGTCTGGCTCGAAAATCCGCCGGTCAACGCGGTCAACGCCGGGATCATCGAGACGCTGTGGTCCGAGCTCGAGTCGCTCGCCGACGACGTGCGCGTCGTCGTCCTGCGTGGGAAGGGCGAGCGCGCGTTCTCCGCGGGTGCGGACATCGGCGGCTTCGTCGGCCAAGGCGACGACGACGGCCGGCCCGCGGGCATCCAGCCCGCAGCGGACCTGATCGAACGAACGCCCGTGCCGGTGGTCGCGGCGATCCACGGTTACTGCCTCGGCGGCGGTCTGGAGATCGCCCTTGCGTGCGACTTCAGGATCGCGCATGGGGACGCCCAGCTCGGCTTCCCGGAGGTCAATCTCGGGCTGCTGCCGGGCGGCGGCGGTACACAACGGGCACCGCGGCTGATCGCGCCGGGTCGCGCGCGCTGGTTGACGATGTCCGGCGAACGCATCGACGCGCAGACGGCTGCACAGTGGGGACTCGTCGAGTTCGTGGTCGACGATCTCGAGCAGGGAATCAAGCGCTACGTCGAGCCACTCGCAGACCAGAGCCCGCACGCGCTGCGTCAGATCAAGTCGCTCCTCAACGACACGCGCGACGAGCGCTCGGACGAGCGCGAGGTGCAGGCGTTTGCCGCGTGCCTGCAGTCCGAGGACGGTCAGGAGGGCGTCGCCGCGTTTCTCGAGAAGCGCACGGCCAACTGGACCGGCAGGTGAAAGCCGTCGTACTGCACGAGGTCGGTGGCCCGCTCGTGCTCGAAGACGTTCCCGAGCCGGCAGGGTCGAACCTCGTCGAGGTGCGCGCTGCGGGCGTGAACTTCGCAGACGTGCTGATCCGACGGGGGCTCTACCCGCAGATGCCCGATCTCCCGCATGTGCTCGGCTCCGAAATCGCCGGCGAGCGGAACGGTCGTCGCGTCGTCGCGCTGCCGCGCGCTGCCGGCGGGTATGCAGAGCGCGTCGAAGCGGATCCCGACTGGATGTTCGACTTGCCGGCGGACGCCTCATTCGCCGCGGGGGCGTCGTTTCTGACGACGTACCTGACCGCCTACGTTCCCCTCTACCACCAGGTGCGCGTCTCTCTCGCGAGCACCATCCTCGTCCACGCAGGTTCCGGTGGAGTCGGCTGCGCCGCCATCCAGCTGGCGAAGCATCTCGGCGCGACGGTGATCGCCACGGCGAGCACGCCCGAGAAGCGCGCGTTCGCGCTGCAGGTCGGTGCCGACGAGGCGGTCGGCTACGACGAGATCGACGATCTGCGCGTCGACTGCGTCCTCGATCCCGTGGGCGGTGACGTGTTCACGCGCTCGTTGCCGCTTCTCAATCCGCTCGGGGTGATCGTCGCGATCGGCTTCGCCGGCGGCCTGTGGAGCGACCCGAGCGTGCAGTGGCTCGTCGGGCGAAACGCCTCGGTGGTCGGCGTCTATCTCGGCCGGCTGATGAAGCTGCGTCCAGAGGTCGTGCGCGACGGTGCGCAGTACCTGCTGGGGCTGTGGGAAGGCGGCGAGATCGACCCGGTCGTCGGCGCGACGTTCCCGCTCGGCGACGCCGAGGGAGCACATGCGTTGATCGAGTCGCGTCGGCACACGGGCAAGGTCGTACTCGAGCCGTGAAGGTGTGTCCGTGCGCGCATTGATCACGGGCGGTGAGGGCGGGCTCGGCCGCGCGATGCGCACCAAGCTGGAGGCGGAAGGGTACGAGGTCGAGTCGCTCGATCTCGTGAACGGCTTCGACGTGACGGATCCCGCGGCATGGGAGCGGGTGGAGGCCGTTGACCTCGCGCTGCTGAACGCGGGCATCCTGACCGCACGCACCGACCTGCTCGAGCTCGGCGTCGACGAGTACCGGCGCGCAGTGAGCGTCAACGTCGACGGAGTCGTCCTCGGCGTGCGGCGCCTCGCACGCGTGATGGACGGCGGCACGATCGTCGCCACCGCGTCGCTTGCTGGCCTGGTGGGGATGCCGCTCGACCCGATCTACTCGCTCACCAAGCACGCGGTGGTCGGGTTCGTGCGCAGCATCGCGCCCCGGATCACACCGACCAGGATCAACGCAATCTGCCCCGGGATCGCCGACACGGCGATGCTCGACATGCACGACCAGCGGGCGACGTTCGCAGCGGCCGGATTCCCGCTGCTCACACCGGCCGAGGTCGCCGACGCGATGTGGCTCGCCGCGACGAGTGAGAGCAGCGGTGAGTGCTGGTTCGTCCAGCCGGGCCGTAGGCCTGCACCATTTCGCTTTCCGAACGTTCCCGGTCCGCGTCGTGGCGAGCAGGCGGTCGGGTTGCCGCCAATTCCTTGACGGCTGCCCTCGCGCAACGTTAAATCGTTCGGGAACCACGAGAGGAGAACCGATGAACACCTACGTGATCCTGCGTCGCAACGGCTGGCGATCCGGCGCGGACCTCGAAGCGGCCGCCGCGCGTTCGACGACAGTCGGCGACGAGGAGATGTCCGATGACATCCGGTGGATCCGCAGCTACGTGCTCGCCGAGCCCGACGACGGCGGCCTGGGAACCGTGTGCATCAATCAGGCCTCGAGCATGGAGAAGATCCGCGAGCACGCAGAACGTGCCGACCTACCGGTCGACGAGATCATCGAGGTCGCAGACGCGGTGATCGTGCGGCCAGACCCCGTCACAGAGAGCGTCTGAGGCGGCACGCGGCCCTCGCTAGTTTACACCAGGGTCGAACGGCATGTCGATCATCAGCTCGAACGCGCCGCCCTTGCGCTGCAGGACGGCGCGCCAGAGCTCGTCCGGGTCGTCTGCGAATGGGTCGTCCGGTTCCGCCGGGACGACGATCCAGGCGGGCTCCTCGAGCTCACCTTCGAGCTGCCCGGCGCTCCAGCCGGCGTAGCCCGCGAAGAGGCGCAGGCGCGTGATCCCGAGCTCCTCCGGGTCGGTGTCGGCGGGCATGAAGCCCACGCGTCCGAAGACGGGCGAAGCGGCGTGCGTGATGTCGCCGAACTCGGCGAGCACCATGTAGGCCTCGGGCTGCACCGGCCCCCCGACGAACACCGGTGCATCGGCCCCAGGGAGCGCAGCGAGGGACGGCACCGCGTCCGCCGCGCTGATCTCTAAGGGGCGGCTCAGCACGAATCCCAGCGCGCCGTCCTCGTCGTGGTGGGCGATCAGGATGACGGTCTTACGGAAGTTCGGGTCGTGCAACGCGGGTGAGGAGACGAGCAGCTTTCCCTGCAGAGAGTCCACTCAGGGACCCGACATCGGTCGTAGTGCTTGCAGGGAGTCCACCTATTGAAAATGCCACCCTTCGCCGCTCGCAAACGCTTTCAGGATCCGACGGGCCACGACCTGACGATGAACCTCGTCGGGCCCGTCGTAGATCCGGGCGCCGCGCGCCTGCATCAGCATGCTTGCGAGCGGCGTCTCGTCCGTCAGGCCGCGGGCGCCGTGCACCTGCACCGCACGGTCGATCACGTCGACCAGCACCTTCGCTGCGAAGAACTTGATCGCGGAGACCTCGACGCGCGCCTCGTCGCCGCCGTCGATCTTGTGCGCAGCGTCCAGGGTCATGAACCGACAGGCTTGAATCTCCGCGTAGCTGTCGGCGATCCAGTTCTGAATCGTCTGCTTGTCGGCGAGCGGCCCCATCGACGTCTCACGGCCGAGCGCGTACTCGCACATCAGCTCGAACGCACGCTGCATCTGGCCGAGCCAGCGCATCACGTGGTGGATGCGACCCGGGCCGAGTCGCTTCTGTGCGATCAGGAACCCCGCGCCCTCGGCGCCGAGCGTGTTTGCAACCGGGACGCGCACGCCGGTGTAGCGAACCTCACAGTGCGTCGACCAGCCCTTGCCCTCGTGCCCCATCACCATGATCGGCTTGACGATCTCGACGCCCGGCGTATCGGCCGGGACGATGATCTGCGTCGCGCGCGCGTACGGTCCGGCCTCAGGATCGGTGACGGCCATCACGATGCCGAACGCGGCGCCCTCGGCGCCCGAGGAGAACCACTTGTGACCGTCGATCACCCACTCGTCCCCGTCGCGGACTGCGCGCGTGCGCAGCGTCGTCGGGTCGGAGCCCGGAACCTCGGGCTCGGTCATCGAGAAGAACGAGCGGATCTCCCCGCTGACGAGCGGCCGTAACCACCGTTCCTTCTGCTCGTCGGTGCCGAAGAGGTGGAGGATCTCCGAGTTGCCGGCGTCGGGCGCCTGGCAGCCGAAGACGCGCTGGGCCCACATCGAGCGGCCGATGTGCTCGTTCAGGTACGCGTAGTCGAGGAACCCCGTGCCGGTGCCTCCCGCCTCCGGCGGAACGTGCGGCGCCCACAGTCCCGCGGCGCGTACCTCGTCCTGCAGCTCCGCCAGCAGTTGCTCGCCGGCTGCGTCCTGGCGCTCGATCGAGCGCTCGTTCGGCAGCACGCGCTCGGCCATGAACGCCTCCACCTGCACGAGGCGCTCGGTGGGCGGAGACCATGCCGTCGTCGTCACCCGGTTAGCATCGCACGGATGCAGATCGGCTTCTACATGGGCTACGCCCAGCCGGGGACGAATCCCCTCGAGCTGCTCGAGCTCGCCAGGGAGGCCGAGGCGCTCGGCTACGACTCCGCCTGGGCGGCCGAGGCCTGGGGTGTCGACGCGATCACACCGCTTGCGTGGCTCGGTGCGCAGACGACGACGCTGAAGCTCGGCTCGGCGATCATGCAGATCCCGGGCCGCACGCCCGCCAACGCGGCGATGACTGCGGTGACGCTCGATCTGCTCTCCGGCGGCCGCTTCCTGATGGGTCTCGGCACGTCGGGCCCGCAGGTGGTCGAGGGCTGGCACGGTCAAACGTGGGGGAAGCCGCTCGGTAAGACACGCGAGTACGTCGAGATCGTCCGTGCGATCATCCGCCGCGAGCGACTCGAGCACCACGGTGCGCATTACGACATCCCCGTGCAGGACGGCACCGGCCTCGGCAAGCCGTTGAAGCTGATGGCGCGCCCATTGCGCAGCGCGATCCCCATCTATCTCGCCGCGATCGGCCCGAAAGCGGTCGAGCAAGCGTTCGAGATCGCGGACGGTTGGCTGCCGATCTTCTGGTCGCCGGAGAAGGCGCGCGACGTGTTCCCGCTCGACCGCGCACGCGACGGCTTCGAGATCGCACCCGCGGTACCGGCCCTGCTGAGCGACGACGTGCAGGCGGGGCGCGACGCGCTGAAGGAGTACTACTCGTTCTACATCGGCGGCATGGGCGCCCGGGGACAGAACTTCTACAACGACCTCTTCGCGCGCTACGGCTACGAGGCGGAGGCACGCGAAATCCAGGATCTCTTCCTTGGCGGCAAGCAGCGCGAGGCAGCGGGGAAGGTTCCCGACGCGTTCGTCGACGAGGTCGCGCTCGTCGGGCCGGTCGAGCGCATTCGCGACCGCCTCGCTGCCTGGCGTGAGAGCGGGGTCACGACGCTGCTCGTCTCGACGCGCGACGCCTCGACGCTGCGCGCCGTCGCCGGAGCCGCCGCGTAACGGGCCTCC
>JACDGR010000110.1:7881-9425 GCA_013821525.1 Actinomycetota bacterium | reverse complement strand
GTGAAGCTCGACCCGTTCCAGTACTTGCCGCTTGAGATCTGCAGGATCGAGACGGCGCCCGACGCGACGCCGCTCGGGTCGGTGGCGCTGCCGCAGATCGCGGCGCTGCCCGAACAGCCCGCGTTCCAGCCTGACGCGCTATACGTGCCGCCGTTATTCGGGAACGTGACCGTGATCGACGGCGCAGACAAGTCGACCGTCCACGTGTAGGAGGCGGCCGCACCGACGTTTCCGGTTGCGTCCTTCGCCTCGACCTGGAAGCTGTGCGACCCTGCGGCGAGCCCGGTGTACGAGACCGGCGACACGCATGCGGCGAAGCTCGCCGCGTCGAGCTTGCAGAGGAAGCTCGCCCCCGCCTCACCCGTGAAAGTGAAACTCGGAGCGGTCTGGTTACTCGGACTCGACGGCTTGGCGGTGATCGACGGCGCCGCAGGGGCGACCGTGTCGACCGTCCACGACCGGGTGGCCGACGGGCCGGCGTTCCCGAGCGAATCAACCGCCCAGACCGCGAACAGATGCCCACCCTGGGCGAGGCTCGAGTAAGCCGCTGGGCTCGTGCAGGCCGCTACAGCTGCAGCATCGAGTTGGCAGCGGAACCCGGCCACGCCCGACTCCGCCGACGCGAACGAGAAGTTCGCCGAGGTCGAGGCGACCGAACTGCCGGCCGTCGGGCCCGCCGTGATGGTCGGCGCGTTCGCCGGGCCTGTCTTGTCGATGCTGTAGGTCTGCCCGGTGAAGCTGCCGTTGTTGCTCCCCGTCGTCCCCGCCCCACCCAGCGGATTCCCGGCCTTGTCCTTGACCGAATCGTTGTCAACCAGGTTCAAGCCGAGCGTCCCGTCCCCCGAGCCGCTCGTCGCGGTCACCGTGTACACACTCGCCGGGCCCGCAGCCGGTGTGACCAAGCCGATCGACCCGCCCGCAACCCCAGCCGCCCGGAAAAGAGCGAAGTCCGAAGCGTCGACACCGGTCACGTCCTCACTGAACGACACCGTCCAGGAGACACTCGCCGCGTTCGTCGGAGAAGCGACAGCCCGATTGATCGAAGCCACCCTCGGCACCGTGAGATCAACAGTCCAAGTGAACGAGGTCGCGGCGCTCGTGCCGCCGCTCCCCACCGCCCGCACTTGGAAAGTATGCGCCCCCGCAGCCAACCCCGAGTACGCCTTCGTCGCCGGGTTCGTCGTTCCGCAATCCGCGAACGCCGCCCCGTCCAACGAGCACTGGAACTTCGTCACCGAGCCCGAATCGCTGTAGCTGAACGACGCCGACTGGCTATTCGTCGGATTCACCGGCGACGTAGTGACCGACGGAGCAGGAGGAGGCGAAGCAGCGAACGCCGCGTAAGCCCCCACACCAACCGCAAGGACACTGAGCAGCGCCACAAGCGACATCCGCCTGGCGCTCCGCGTTGTCCTCTCTGAAACCCAACGTGCCATCAGAATCTCTTAGGCCCCCTTTGCCTCAGCTAGCTCTGTCTCGGATTGAACGGTTACTCAGATGCATCGACGAACGAATGGTGGGGCGGCCGCCGCAGAGGCCGCCCC
>JACDGR010000110.1:0-7871 GCA_013821525.1 Actinomycetota bacterium | reverse complement strand
CCGCCCCACCAGGTAGTGCCGTCGAACTAGCTGCTGGTCAGGTTCAGCGTCAGGGTCGCGCCCTTACAGCCGTCCTGGCTCACTGCCGTGTTGGCATACGAGAGCGTGCCGGAGCCCAAGAGGGCCTGACCGGACGCGCCAGCCAGCACGTTCGTGTTCGACGTGACGTCGGGCATGGTGTAGTCGGTCGTCACGCAGCTCGGGTGACCCGCGTCAGCGTCAACACTGACGAGGTGAATCGTGGTGACGAACAGGTTCGACGCGCCGGCGTTGTCGGCCGTGAACGAAACGGACGAGGAGCCGCCCGGGTACAGCTGAGTCGGAGCAATGCCGTGCAGCACGATCGTGCCGTTCGACGTTGCATTCGACGCCGAGCCCGTGCCTGCGCCCGTGGTCGTCCAGTACGCGTACGCGCCGATTGCCGAGATGGCGACGACGACGAGTGCTGCAAGAAGAGCAAAACCCTTCTTCGACTTGATGAGCTTCATTACACCCTCCCTTGGGTGTTCGTGATGAGAGTGGTCGCCGTCGGCGACTGCGACCCCGTGCCGCGGCGTGGACGACGCCCGGTGGGCGTTCTCCCCGCCGCTCTCCTCGAACTCGAGGAAAACTCGAAAGAGCGGATCTCCGCTGATCGCTGTCTCAGGGGTTGCGAGTCGGCGACAGCCGGCGCGCGCGTCCAGTCACGTGGATTCAACGTCAAGCCCTCTCCCCAATCTGTGCAGTGCATTCCGACCAGCTCGGCGCTACCAAGGCCGCAGGCCTCTGAGCTGGTCTCCGGTCGCACCGTCAGCGGATTCGGCTCCGTCGGATATCGCCGCAGGGCTAGGTCAGGCTGTTCCTTCGGCTAACACGCGAAGCGATCCACGCTGTTATGCGCGGCGGACGCATGCGGCCGCGCCGAACGACCTGCCCGGACCACCCGACGGTCGCAGGCTCGACCGCAGAACTGGAGGTATGAACAACACAGCGCGACGCGCCAACGAAAGCGATCATGCCGACGATCAGAATCGACACACCAGAATTGCTGACGGCGCTGCTGGAGAGCTTGCGGAGCCAGCCCGACGTCGTGGCTCAAGTCGCGGGCAACGACACGATCCTCGTCAGCATCCTCGGCTCGTACGACACCGCGCACATGCGCATGGCGACCTACTTGCGGGTGCGCGCGTGGGAGACGGCGATGCGCTCCCAGGGGATCGAGCTGCACGTCGACATCGTGTGAGCCCTCCTGCTAGCGGCGAATTACGACGGGTGTCGCGATCTGCACGCGATGGAAGAGCGTGAGCATTGCGGCCTCGGGCAGGCGGACGCATCCGTGCGAGACGGGCTGGCCGATCGAGAACGGCTCGTTCGTCCCGTGGATCCCGACAGGCCCGCCGTCGCGCCAGGACCGCAGCACGTTCGAGAAGGCCGACAGGCCGAGGGCTCGTGCACCGTACGGTCCGTTCGGGTCTGAGAGGATGAAGCGCTGAGTGATGTAGAAGCGGCCGAGCGGCGTCGGTGTTCCCGGTTTCCCGACCGCGGCCGGTGAGCTGAACGCAAGCTTCCCGCCGACGTAGAAGAACAGCCTGCGACGCGAGACGTCGACGACAATTCGCTTGCGGATCCGCGAGGTCGCCATCGTCTCCGCTCGCAACCAGCCGAGCCGACCGTTCGGATAGGACGCGACCCGCACGCGGAACCAGGTCGGCTTGCACGCCGCGTCCAGCCGTTCGGCGACGATCGGCACGATCGTCGGGAAGCCGTAGGAGTCACCGAGAGCGAGCTGCAAGAACGGACCTGCGCCGGGGCGCTGATACACCGCCGAGGCGCGCAGGAGCCGGCCCGCGTAGGCGCGGTCCCACCGCTCGAGCCATCGCACCGAGCCGGCGACGCAGCGCCCCTTGGCGGCGCGCGTAGCAGACTGCGCCTGTGCCGGGCCGAGCACCGAGAGGGCGCCGACTACGCACATCGACCCCACCACCAGCGCCGCCGCCCAGCCACGCCTCCGCATCCCTCCAGGGTACGTGACCGGCGTATGCGTGAGGCGCTCTCCCGCCTCCCAGGCATCCCTCAAACGAGGGACTCGGCGTTGACCCGGAGTTCAGATCCTGGGAGAGGATTCCGCCGACGCACCCAAAAGGACGAGGGTGGCGCCGACGGCAGGCCTCAAGTTCGACGGCTGCAGGGTTGTCGTCGGCGCTAACCTCTCACACCTTGAGCGAGATTGCTCGTCGATCTTTCGAGCTTGAACGAGCTAGGAGCCGGGCGCAGACCGCCGCAAGCGGGCCCGAGGCTTTGGGGCCGCCCCACCGTTAGCCTGACCCGGATCGCGCCCGGCTCCATGTGCGCACCATCCGTCATTGCGTGCCGCTGCGAGTCCGACGGTTGGCCGGTTTCACCTAGCCGTCCGCCCAGACAGCCGTCTGCCGCGAAGCGCTCTAGAACGATCGGCGCTTCGACGCGCCGAACTCGCGCTCGGCGCAGGCCGGGCAGTAGAACGCGAGCGACGGGAGCTCGTCGGTCTCCGGATCGTCGACCCGGTAGCCGCGCCAGCCCCGCCAGCGCAGGCCGCTCGACGTGTCGCACTCCGCGCAGTGCACCGACGCAGCCTCTCCGTGCCCGGCCGCACCGTGCGGACGCCTCAAGCCTCTCTCGTCCATGCTCCCACTATCGAGGATCGGGCGTCCCCACGCACTAGCCGAAGCGCGGGAATTGCAAGCCCTCCGTCGTGACCCATTCGGGGCGAGCGGTGGCCGAATTTTGCTAGAGGAACCGAAAACCGTCCCCCGAATGGGGGATGGTGGAGTCCGCCGACCAGATCCCTGGCAGACTGCCGCAGCCTATGGCGATCGAAGAGAGCAGGCGGCTGGTGGCACGGCGCACCGGCACCATCGGATATCCGGACGAGCACGCGGTCGAGGTGGCGAAGTGCTCCCTGCGGATCGCGGACGAGCTCGACGTGGATCAGGAGCTGCGCTCAGCGATCGCGACCGGCGCCCTCTTGCACGACGTCGGGAAGCTGCGCATCGACCAGCGCATCCTCGATAAGCCGGGCCTGCTGACCCCAAGCGAGCGCCGCGAGATCAACAAGCACCCGCTCGAAGGCGCGCGGATCATCGCCTTGGATGTCGCACCGGAGATCGCCGAGGTCGTACTTACGCACCACGAACGCTGGGACGGAACCGGGTACCCCGCCGGCCTCGCCGGCGAGGAGATTCCCCTACCCGCCCGCGTCGTTGCGGTCGCCGACGCGTTCCTCGCGATGGTCGAAGACCGCCCCTACCGCGAGTCACGAAGCCACGAAGCGGCGATCGAAGAGCTCCGCGAGTGCGCCGGCGCGCAGTTCGACCCACGGTGCGTCGACGCGCTGCTGCGCGCCATCTAAGCCTCGGCGCGCTTCCGACCGGTCGGCTTAGCTCAAACTGTCGGCACCGACGCGCACGAGCATCTTGCCGGTGTTGTCGCCCCGAAAGAGCCCTGCGAACGCGGACGGCGTGTTCTCGAGGCCGTCGACGATCGTCTCCCGGTAGGAGATCTGCCCGTCGCGCACCCACGGCCCCACCTCGGTCACGAAGTCTCGGAAGCGGTCGCCGTGGTCGCTGACGATGAAGCCTTGCACGCGTAGGCGCTTCGTCACGATGAAGCCGAAGTTGCGCGGTCCCGGCTCCGCGCGCTCGTCGTTGTAGCGCGAGATCGCACCGCACGCGATAACGCGGCCGAACGGGCGCAGTGCGCCGAGCGCGGCTTCGAGCTGCTCGCCGCCGACGTTGTCGAAGTACACGTCGATCCCGTCGGAGAGCGCGTCCTTCGCTCGCGTCCCCCGATAGTCGAATGCCTCGATGCCGAGCGAGCGCAGCCACTCCACCTTCTCGGGTGACCCGGCGCTGCCGATCACGCGCAGCTTTTTCAGCTTCGCGATCTGCGCCGCGGTGCTTCCGACGGCACCTGCGGCACCCGAGACGTAGATCGTCTCCCCCGGTTCGACGCGGCCGATGTCGACGAGGCCGACCCACGCCGTCAAGCCCGGCATCCCGAGCACGCCGAGCGCGGTCGACGGTGGCGCGAGCTCGGGATCGAGCTTGCGCAACCGGTCGCCGTCGACGACGCCCTGCTCGCACCACCCGAGCTGCGAGGTCACCCAGTCACCCTCGGCGAACCGGTCGTGACGCGACTCGACGACGCGACCGACTGCACCACCGTCGATCGGAGCGCCGACCTCGAACGGGTCGACGTACGTGCGCACGCCCGACATGCGCCCGCGCATGTACGGGTCGACCGATACGAACACGTTGCGCACGACCACCTCGCCCTCGGCGGGCGCCGCGACCGTTGCCTCGCGCAGCTCGAAGTCCGACTCCGCCGGCTCGCCGACGGGACGGGCTGCGAGTACCACCTCGCGCGTCATGCCGACAACGTGTCCGGAATCAGCCCCTCGCCTGAGAGGAGCTCGGTTGCCTCTTCGAGCGAGAGGTCCTCGGGGGGAATAATCGCGTCGGAGGGTGAGAGATCCTCGTCGGGAAGCTTCTCGCCGCTATTCCGCACCTCGTCCGCGAGGGCCTGCAGCGCGTGCCAGAGCAAAGCTTCGTCCGCCGACTCGACCGCGCGCGAGACCTGCTCGTCGAGCTCGTTCAGTCGCGCGGCGAGACCGTCGTCGACCCGCCACTGGCCCTCTCCCATCAGCCGGACGATCATTTCGCGTCCGTCTCGCCCTCGGGCAGCGGCTTCGGAGCCTCGCCGCCCGAGTCGAGCTCGGCCTTCATCTTCGCGAGCTCGTCGTCGACCTGCCCGGACTGGGAGATCTGCGAGAGCTGCCGGTCGATGTCGTCGCCCGAGGCGGTGAAGTCCTCGAGCGCGCCCGCCGCCGTCAGCTCCTCGATCGCGCCGGCCCGCGCCTGCATCTGCTCCGTCTTGTCCTTCGCACGCTGCACCGCGAGCCCGACATCTGCCATCTGCTCGCCGATCCCGGTTGCGGCCTCGCCGATCCGCACCTGCGCCTCGGCTGCCGAGTACTGAGCCTTGATCACTTCCTTCTGGGTGCGGAAGGACTCGACCTTCGTCTGCAGCGTGCGCTCGCCTGCGATCAGCTTCTGCTGCTGGGCCTCGAGCTGCTGGCCCTGGGTCATGATCCCCTCGAGCTGCGACTCGGCGGCGGCCTTGCGCGACAGCGCCTCGCGGGCGAGATCCTCGCGGCCGGCCTTCAGCGCCTGGCGGGCCTGGTCGTCGAGCTTGTCGACCTGCTGCTTCATGGTCGTGTACTGCATCTCGAGGCGCTTCTTGGCGGTTGTCACGTCGGCGACGCCGCGCTTGACGTTCTGCAGCTGCCGCAACTGCTCCTCGTAGGAGTAGTCGAGCGTCTCGTTCGGGTTCTCGGCGCGGTCGAGCGCCTTGGAGAACTTCGACTTGAAAATCAGGTTCAGGCGTCCCATCAGGCCGGGCATGTGGTGTCACTCCTCGCGATTGTGTGTCCAGTTAGCCTAACGCGGTGCTGATCGCTCGCAGTATGGATCCCCGCTGGCTCTCGAATGCCTACCTGGTGGCCGACGAGCACGGGGGCACGGCGGTCTTCGTCGACTCCGGGGCGCCGGTCGCGCCGCTCCTGCGGACGGCCGAGGAGTGGCGGGTGACGCCGACACACGTCTTGCGCACCCACGCCCACGCCGATCACATCGCCCACGAGGACGAGCTGGGCCTGCCGGTCGCCCGCGGATCGCTCGAGAGCGGAGATCTCTGGATCGAGGCGATCGCGACTCCCGGGCACTCCGACGACATGGTCGCCTTTGTCGTCAATGACGCAGCGGTCTTCTCCGGCGACACGCTCTTCAAGGATGCGGTCGGCGGCGGTGACTTCGAAGAGATCAAGAGCTCGGTGATGGACGTCTTCATGTCGATGCCGCACGAGCGGCGCGTGCTGCCGGGCCACACCGACGAGACGACGATCGGACGCGAATGGGACCATAATCCGTTCGTGCGCGTGTGGCGTGAAAACGAACCGGAAGGAACCGAGCAGGTGCGCGTCGGCAGCCGCGACGCGACGCTCATCGTCTGGTCGCCCGACTACGACGGCAAGGGAAAGGCGTGGGTGCGGTTCACCGACGACGGATCGGACGCGATCATCGGCGGCTCGCGCGTGGAGCGCCCCTAGATGGACATCGTCGATCCGCAGATCGAGGAGTACGCGGTCAAGCTCTCGACGCCGCACGACGCGCTGCTCGCCGAGCTTGGCGAGGCGACGCGCAGCGACATCGGGTCGGAGCAGATGCTCACGGGGCCGCTCGCCGGGCGACTGCTCGAGCTGCTCGTGTGGTCGTCGCAGCCGCAGCGCGTGCTCGAGGTCGGCACGTTCACCGGGCACTCCGCGCTCTCGATGGCCGCGGCTCTGCCGGACGGCGGTCGCATCGACGCGTGCGAGCTCGATCCGGAACGCGCCGCGTTCGCGCAAGGCTGGTTCGACCGCTCACCCCACGGCGCGCGCATCACGTTGCACGTGGGCCCGGCGCTCGAGACGATCAATGCGCTCGACGGCGACTTCGACTTCGTCTTCATCGACGCCGACAAGGAGGGCTACGTCGACTACTACGAGGCGATCCTCCCGCGGCTCAGCGAGCGCGGCCTGATCGTCGCCGACAACACGCTCTGGAGCGGGCGGGTGCTCGACGGCGAGGGCCCGATCGTTGCGTTCAACGACCACGTCGCAGCCGATCCGCGCAGCGTCCAGGTGGTCTTGAGCGTGCGCGACGGCATGACTCTGATCCGGCGCGCATAGACCCGCCTCGGCTACCGGCGCATCCGCCACTCTGAAGGGCCGCCGCTGATCTCCCGCTCATCTCGCTCGAGGGCATCCTCGTCGGCCCGCCTCGTGAATCGGTCTACCAGCACGGCAACCACGACCGCGACCGCCAGCATCACCGCCATGACCATCAGAACGTTCATGGTCAGACCATCGGCAAAAACTCTCTGCCCTTGAGCGAGCGCGGGGTCCTTCCTGGCGATCGAGATCTTTCGCAACTTCCAGAGGCTCCGAGCGTCCGAGTCGGCCATGTCCGAAATGGCCGGTAGGTTGGCCCGATGCGCCTGATCGTCGCCCGCTGCGAGGTCTCCTACTCGGGTCGCCTGAACGCCTTCTTGCCGGAGTCGACGCGGCTGCTGATGCTGAAGGACGACGGCTCCGTGCTCGTTCACGCGGATGCCGGTGGGTACAAGCCGCTCAACTGGATGACGCCGCCGACCGTGATCGAAGACAGCGGCGACCTCGTCGTCGTGCGCAAGCGCGCCGGCCGCAGCGAAGACCGGCTCGAGATCAAGCTCGTCGAGGTGCTCTCGGACGTGCGCCACGACATGGGTGAAGCGGCGGCGCTCGAGAAGGACGGCGTCGAGCGCGACCTGCAGCTTCTGCTCGCCGCAGATCCGACGCACGTCGAGGAGGCGCTGCGGCTCGTCAAGCGGGAGTGGCCGACCGACGTCGGGCCGGTCGACCTGATGTGCCGCGACGCGGATGACGAGTGGGTCGCAGTCGAGATCAAGCGTGTCGGCACGATCGATGCGGTCGAGCAGCTGAGCCGCTATCTCGACTGCATTCGCGCGGATCCCTCGCGTGCCGCGTGCCGCGGCTTCCTGGTCGCGCAGCAGATCAAACCGCAAGCAGTCGCGCTCGCAGACAGCCGCGGCATCACCTGCGTCGAGGTCGACCTCGCGGTGCTGCGCGGCGAACGCGAGCCCGAGCTGACGCTCTTCGCCTTCTAGCGCCGGTTCGAAGTCCCGACGCTCGCGGAACCCCGCGACCTGGTTCAGACCAGGTCGGTGGGCCACAGCCGCGCCGGAACCCCCCGACCAGGTTCAGACCTGGTTCAGACCAGGTTCGCGGGCTACGGCCGCGCTCGAACCCCGAGACC
>JACDGR010000109.1 GCA_013821525.1 Actinomycetota bacterium | reverse complement strand
ATCCTCGACGGGGCCGCGCGCGCGGCGGCGGCGCTGCCCCCGGCGCGTGAAGGAGCCGCTCCGCCAGGCGCTTTCACGTGCTGTTGACGATATACTTGCGCTCTCAAGGTTTCCTGCTATGATCCTTGCGCAAGCAAGAATTGCGCGACACCCAGGAACCACCGAGAGAGGAACCACCCAAATGAGCGCCACAGATACCCAGACCCAGGCCATTCCGACCGGCACCTGGACGGCCGACACGGTTCATTCCAGCGTCGGCTTCGAGGTTCCCTACGCCGTCGCGATCTTCAGCGGCGACGTACATGAGTTCGAGGCGAGCCTCGAGGACGGGACGATCAAGGGCACCGCAAAGATCGCGAGCCTTCAGACGAAGGACGAGAACCTGCAGGCGCACCTGCTCTCGCCCGAGTTCTTCGACGCCGAGCGCAACCCCGAGGTCAGCTTCAGCGGCTCCGAGATCAAGCGGGACGGCGACAACGTCGAGATCCCCGGCGAGATCACGATCAAGGGGATCAGCCAGCCGGCGACGCTGAAGGGCACGATCACCGGCCCGGCGATCGACCACTTCGGCAAGAACCGCCTCGGTCTCAAGCTCGAGACCACGATCGACCGCACCAAGCACGACATCACCTGGAACATGCCGCTTCCGAACGGCGACCAGGCGCTCGCGAACGACGTCACCCTCAAGGCCGACCTGACGCTCGTCGCCGCCGAGGCGTAGTCGATGAACGTCCTCGCAATCAGCGGCTCGCTGCGAGCCGGCTCGACCAACACGGCCCTCCTCCGCGCGCTGCGCGAGGAGGCGCCGGCGGGGATCGAGATCGAGCTCTGGGACGGTCTGAAAAAGATTCCTCCCTACGACGCCGACGACGATCTCGTGCCGGGACCCGAGCGGGTCGAGGCGCTGCGGCGAGCCGTGCGCGAGGCAGATGCGGTGTTCTTCGCGACACCCGAGTACAACTCTTCGGTTCCGGGCGCGCTCAAGAACGCCCTCGACTGGGCGTCACGGCCGCTCGCGACGAACTCGTTCCGCAACAAGCCGGTCGCCGTGATCAGCTCCTCCGCGGGCGCCTTCGGCGGCGTCTGGGCCGGAGCAGAGCTTCGCAAGGTGCTCGGCGCGATGGGCGCCCGGGTCACCGACGCCGAGCTCTCAGTCGGTCATTCGGGCGAGAAGTTCGACGAGGACGGTCACCTGAACGACGACGCTGTCAGTCAGGGCCTCCGCGACGCGCTCGACACGCTGCTCGCGGAGATCCGACCCGCCGTCGCGGCCTAGGATTCCGCCGACTCCGGCGGCTCGTCTTCGGCGAGCCGCCGCTGCACGAGCGAGCGCGACAACGCTCCGACAAGCATCCCATGCTCGACGACGGGGACACGCTCGTAGTCCTGCTGCTCGAGCAGGCTGAACGCCTCGTCGAGCGGCATCGTCGACTCGATCGTCGCGTTCGGCGGCTCGGCGATCTCTCCGAGCGTCGTCGTCGACGGATCGCGACCGGAAGCCACAACTTCGCGCACGAGCGTCTTGCGCGTGACCACGCCGACGAGCCTGCCGCCGTCGGTGACGAGCACGGCGCGCACCGCGTCGCGCGACAGAACCTCGCCTGCCTCGCTCGCGCGCGCGCTCACCTCGAGCGCAAGCGGCTCGGAGACCATCGCGTCACGCGCCTGTTCGCTCACGGGTAGATCCCCCGCGCCTCGAGCGCGCCGGAGACCTCGCGGATCGCTGCGACGAGCGCAGCGTCGCGCAACGCGATCCCGCGATCCTGCGACACGTTCCAGACACGGTCGAAGGCGTCCGACATCTTGTCGGCGAGGCGGCGGCGGATCTCGTCGCGATCCCAGAACAGCCGACCGAGATCCTGCACCCACTCGAAGTACGAGACCGTCACGCCACCCGCGTTCGTGAGGATGTCAGGGAGCACTGGGATACCCCGCTCGGCGAGGATGCGATCGCCTTCGTTCGAGGTCGGCCCGTTGGCGCCCTCCGCAACGAGCCGACAGCGCAGGTTGCCCGCGTTCTCGCCCGTCACCTGATCCTCACGTGCGGCGAGAACGAGGATGTCGCACGGAAGCTCGAGCAGCACCTCGTTCGTGATGCGCTCCACCCCGCTCTCATAGCCTTCGAGCGAACCATGCTCGGCAACGTAAGCGTGCAGCGTCGGGATGTCGAGCCCGGCCTCCGCGTGGACGCCGCCGGAGATGTCGGAGACGGCGACGACGCGCGCGCCCTTCTCATGTAGCTCGGTCGCCGCGATGCCGCCGACGTTGCCGAAGCCCTGCACGACACAGCTCTGCTCGGAGAGGTCCCAGCCGAGGCGCGAGCACGCACGCTCGATCACCATCACGACACCGGCGCCGGTCGCCTCGTGGCGGAAGAGCGAGCCGCCGATCGACACCGGCTTGCCCGTGACGATCTCGGGCACGGCATAACCCTTCTGCATCGAGTAGGTGTCCATCATCCAGGCCATCGTCTGCTCGTTCGTCGCCATGTCCGGCGCCGGAATGTCGAGCTCGGGACCGATGAACGGTGCGAGCTCCATCGTGAAACGGCGCGTGACGCGCGTCAGCTCGTTGACGGACATTGCGCGCGCGTTGCAGCGCACACCGCCCTTCGCGCCGCCATAGGGAAGCTTCAGCAGCGCACACTTCCAGGTCATCCACATCGCGAGCGCAGCGCATTCACCGAGGTCGACCGCCTCGTCGTACCGAATGCCGCCCTTCGTCGGGCCGAGCACCGAGGAGTGCTGCACGCGGTAGGCGGGGAACAACTCGTAGCGGCCGTCGTCCATCCGGATCGGCAGGGTCAGGATCACCGCCCGTTCCGGCGCCCTCAGCCTGAGTGCGACGAAGTCCGGCACCTCGGCGAGCTCGAGCGCATGGTCGAGCTGCGTTGCAGCTTGCTGGTAGAGCGGCGTGTCCCACTCGAGAGTGGGCGCCGGATGCACCGCCTTGGCCACCGCGGGAGCGTACTCCAAGCGTGGCGGGCACCTGCGGGGGTCTAGAGCAGCGAGCGGACGAGTGCGGACTCCTCCGGATCGGCGCCCAGGTACGAAAGGCGGATCACTGCCCAGGCCCGAATCTTGAAATCGTCGAGGCCCACGTCGACGAATGCCCGGATGCGCTGCTCCGTCAAGCGCTTGTTGACGAGCCGGTAGGAGAGCGGGTTTCGCAGGAACGAGGGGATGTCGTACTCGGGATCGCCAAGCATCGCCTTCGAGTCGATCGCGACGTAACGCTCGCCGTGCCGCAGGATGTTGTGGTGGTGAAAGTCCCCGTGGATCAGCGTCGCGCGGCCCACGTCGAGCTCGGCGTACAGCTCACGGGCGAGCGGGATCAGCTCACTGCCCTCGTCCGCGTCGCGCTCGCCGTCGTCGAGCCAGCGCGGCACGTGAGCGCCGATCCAGCGGAATGGCTCGCCCGCCGGCACCCACAGCTTCGCGCCTACCTCGACAGCGATTCCGACCGCGCGCGCCTCCGGCAGCTCCGAGAGATCGGAGCCGGGACGTGCGCGCTCCTGGAGCAGCGCGCGGCGCGCCGGGTCGGAGCGAAGCAGCCGCACGGCCCCGCGCCCGTTCCAGACGCGCAGCGAGTCCGGCTCGTGCAGGCACTCGTCGTCGCCGTCGTCGGCGATCTTCAACACCGCGTCGTCACCCACCGGGGCGACGTAGGAGAACCGCGAGAGCGCGAAGGGCGGGCCGAGCTCGAGCCCCCACTCCGCGGCGACCTCCTCCGCCCTGCGCCGCAGCCTTCCCTGGTCGGGCAGCTCGTCCACGGCGAGAGAGTATGTGGAGGTCGAGGCTGCGGCACCCCGACCTCCACACTTGACGGCCGCTACTCGTACTGCAGCGCGGCCAAGACGTTCAGCTTCCCGGCGCGCCGAGCCGGCAGGACTGCAGCCAGCACGCCGACGACCAGGGAGAGCACTACGAACACCAACAGCGAGCCTACCGGGACTGACAACTTCAGTCCATAGGAACCGAGACCGTTGTCTGCCAGAGCTGCGAGGACGATCCCGACGGGCAGGCCAAGAGCCGCTCCGAGCAACGAGGTCATCATCGCCTCGTGACGGATCATGCGCCGCGACTGGCGCCGGGTCATGCCCACGGCTCGGAGCATCCCGATCTCGCGTGTCCGCTCGAACACGGCAAGGGCAAGCGTGTTGACACTGCCGAAGAGGCTCACGATCACACTCAGCGCGAGCAACACGTAGATCACGTTCAGCATCTGGAGCAACCACGCCGACTTCGACTTCGCAAAGCCCTCGCGGGTCTCGACCTTCGCCACCTGGTCGCGGGCGTAGGCAGCCGTCAGCGCTGTCGTCGCACGGTCGCTGGCACCGCCGGCCACGTTCACGAACGCGTAGGCGTCGCGCGGCCGAGGAAGGGAGGCGTCGAACCTCGCTCGCGTCACGACGACGGCGCTGAGCAGCGAGTCGAGCTTCGGAGCGTTGAACGTCCCGACAGCCACAAGCTTCGTTGCGCGGCCGTCTGGCCCGCGGAAGGTGAAGGTGTCACCGACCTGCAGCCCGTTCGCCTTGGCGAAGCGATCCTTGAGCACGGCCTCATTGCCGTGCAGCGAGGAGAGCGGAGCACCTGTTGTCTCGACGGTGACGACCTTCGAGATCGTCGACGGGTCGACACCGTTGATGCCCGCGTTCGCGCTGCCGACCCTCCCCCGGTCGCCCCGCACGTGCGAGATCACGCCGACGCCTGGCACCGACATCGCTGCGTCACCGGCCTGCCGCGAGAATGCATCCCAACCGTTCTGCGAGGTGACGACGTAATCCGCCGTGACCTGGCTCCGCCATGCGTCGAGATCCGCGTCGTGCAGCCAACGGCCGAACAGCGAGATGAACGACACGAGCGTGATGCCGACCATCAGCGCCGCTGCGGTCGGGGCGGTGCGGCCGGGGTTCCGCGCCGCGTTGAACGACGCGAGCCGGCCCGCAGTGCCACCGAGGCGGCGGAACGGAATCCCGAGCAGCTGGATGATCGGACCGACGAGGCGCGAGAAGATCGCGGCGAGCGCGACGAACATCGACAGGAACCCGACGCCGAGCGCGAGCATGCGCCGACCGACGGGGACGCCGTGCACGAGGAAGCCGTAGGCGAGAAGCGCCGCGGCGACCGTGCCGAGAACGGCTGCGACGATCGGGCCGGCCTTCCCGCCGCGGCCCTGAGAGGCAGCAGAGCCGTCACGAACCGCCGCAACCGGAGCAACACGCGTCGCGCGCACAGCGAGGATCAGCCCCGCGATCACCGTCAGGACGGTGCCCGCGAGCAGAGGGACGACGATCGTTCGCGCCGCGATCGGCAGGCCCGCCTCGGGCAAGGCGAGGCCGAGCGCGCTAAAGAGAGCACTAAGGCCCTGAGCGAGCGCGATCCCCGCCAGGAGCCGGATCGTCGATGCGACGAGACCCGTCACGAACGCCTCGAGCACAACCGAGCGGAGCACCTGCCGGCGCGATGCGCCGAGGGTGCGGAGCGTCGCGAGCTCACGGGTGCGCTGCGCGACCGTGATCGACAGGGTGTTGAAGATCACGAAGCCTCCGACGAACAGCGCGACCATCCCGAACCCCACCAAGAAGAGGCGGATGTATTTGACGAAACCGGCTACGTCCTGCTCGTCCTTCGCCGCCTGGGCTGCGCCGGTCCGCACCTGGGCGTTGGCGGGCGCGAGCGTGCGCAGCTCGGACACGAGCTTCTGCGCGGAGACGCCGTGCTTCGCGGCGACCGAGATCGCCGTGAAGTGCTGCCCGAGCGTGAAGAGCTTCTGCGCAGTCGGAATGTCGAAGATCACGAAGGTCGCTCCGCCGAGTGACTTGACGTTGCCGTATCTCGCGATGCCGACGATGCGGATCGGGTATGTCCCGGAGTCGACGGCGACCTTCGTCGTGTCACCGACGTGATAGCCGTACTTGTCGGCTGCGTCCTTATCGATCACCGCTTCCCCGTAGGCGGCGGCCCAATGGCCCTCGGTCAGGTGCATCGGGTTGAAGCGCGTTGCCCTGGGGTCGGCTCCGACGCCGAAGGTCGGGTTGCCGCCCCCGTTGACGATCTTGCCGTGCTTGTCGTAGAGCTTGGCGGTGAGCACGCCGCCGCTGAGGTCGGAGACGACGCCCGATGCGTCGGCGACGTCCGGCAGCCTCTGCGCCTTTGCGAGCAGGCTCGCCGGCACCATGGCGTTCCCGGAGCTCGAGTAATCGACGAGCTTCTTGCCGGTGACGACGGCGTCCGTGTGCGCGTAGGACGACGAGAAGACGGAATGGAAGGCCTTCTGGATCGAGTCGGTGAGGACGAACGACCCGCTGACCATGGCGACCCCGAGCACGATCGCGAGGCCGGTCAGGAGCGCGCGCAGCTTGCGGCTGAGCAGTCCCTTGATTGCGACGAGCGTCATCGCTGTGTTACCCCACGCAGGGCGTCGAGCACTTCGGAGGCGGTGGAGCGGCCGAGCTCACGGACGACGACGCCATCGGCGAGAAACAGGATCCGGTCGGCGATCGCAGCAGCCTTCGCGTCGTGCGTGACCATGATCGTCGTCTGCCCGTAGCCCTCGACGGCGGCGCGCAGCACTTCTAGGATCTCGCCGGACGTCGTCGAGTCGAGGTTGCCCGTCGGCTCGTCGGCGAAGAGCACCGACGGCTTGGCGAGCAGTGCGCGTGCGATCGCGACGCGCTGCTGCTGTCCACCTGAGAGCTGGGCCGGGCGATGGTCGAGCCGGTCTGCTAGGCCGACCTGGCCGACGACACGGTCGAACCAGGCGGCGTCGACCTTCGTGCCCGCGATCCGCAGCGGAAGAGCGATGTTCTCGGCGGCGGTCAGCATCGGAAGCAGGTTGAAGAACTGGAAGACGAATCCGATGTGTGTGCGCCGGAGCTTCGTCAGCTCGGCGTCGGACATCGTCGTGATGTCGCGGCCGGCGATCTCGACCGTGCCCGACGCTCGGCTGGTCGAGGCCGGCGAGGATGTGCATGAGCGTCGACTTGCCGGAGCCCGACGGGCCCATGACAGCGACGAGCTCACCTTCGCGGACTTCGAGTGAGACGCCGCGGAGGGCGTCGACTGCGGTATCGCCGGAGCCGTAGCGGCGGACGATCTCGGCGGCCGAGACGATCGCCGGCGGCCGGTCGAGGAGCACACGCGCGTCCGACAGCTCGGCGGTGGCGTTCTCCTTCGGGAGGACTGCGGACATGCGGGGTGCCTCTCTTTCGGAAGGTCTGAAGACGGATTCGGGAAGTGCCGGGACAGCCTCCTGCCGGGAGGGCGCCGAAACATCGGCCCGAGGCTCGATCTCGCATCGTCCGCAGGGATGATTTGGGTGTCGCCACCAGGGAGGACGCGCCTCATGGGCCAGGGAGATACCGTTCCCGCGTGGACGCAGTCATCGACCGGATCAGGGCCCGCGCATTCGAGGCTCTAGTCCTCACGTTCACGGTCGCCTCGGTCATCGAGGCGGCGCTCAGCCAGCATGTCGAGAACCGCCCGTTCGTGATCTTGCTCGCGCTCGGCTGGTCGTTGCCGTTCATCTTTCGGGGCTGGCAGCCGCTGTGGGCGCCGCTCGTCGTCTGTGTCGCGCTCGCGGTCGTCGCGGTCGTCGACAGCGCAGCGACCAACAGCCTGACGATGCCGTTCGTCGCCGCGCTCGCAGTCGCCGTGTCGTTCGGGTTGATCACCGACCGGCGACAGGCGATCGCCGGGTGGAGCGCCGTGATCGCGACGGCCGCCCTCGTCGACAACCAGACCTCGGCACCGTTCTCGGACTTCTTCTGGACTGCGCTGATCCTGACGTTAGCCTGGTTCTTCGGCGTCGCGCTCGGAACGCGAACAGAGCAGGCGCGGGAGTTACGCGTGCGGGTCGAGGCCGCGGAGCGCGAGCGCGCGTTCGCCGCCGAGCGGGCGACGGCGGAGGAGCGCGCGCGGATTGCCCGCGAGCTGCATGACGTCGTCGCGCATTCGGTGTCCGTGATGGTGGTGCAGGCCTCGGGCGTCCGGCGTCTGTTGAAAGACGAGCAGCATCGTGAACGGGACGCTCTGCTCTCGGTCGAGCAAATCGGCAGGCAGGCGCTGACCGAGATGCGACGTATGTTGGGCGTTATGCGGACAGCAGAAGAGCAACCGGCGGCGGCCCTGACGCCGCAGCCCGGGCTTCAACATCTCGAGCGGTTGGTCGCGCAGGTGCAGGAGGCGGGACTGCCGGTGACGCTACGTGTCGAAGGGAAACGCCCTGAGCTCTCGCCGGGCGTCGATCTCTCCGCGTACCGGATCGTGCAGGAAGGTTTGACGAACGCGCTCAAGCACTCGAAGGGCGCCCACGCGGAGGTGATCGTGCGATACGTCGATACATCGGTGCAGCTCGAGATCGTCGACGACGGCACCGGCTCGCCGAACGGCGACACGAACGGCCACGGCCTCGTCGGCATGCGCGAGCGCGTGGCGCTCTACGGCGGCACGCTCGAAGCCGGCCCGCGCGACGGCGGCGGCTTCATCCTCCGCGCGGAGCTACCGGTCGAGGCGCGCGGATGATTCGCATCCTGCTCGTAGACGATCAGGCGCTCGTGCGCGCGGGGTTCCGGATGATTCTCGACGCAGAGTCGGAGATGGAGGTGATCGGCGAGGCCGCCGACGGACGCGAGGCGGTCGACCAGGTGCGCGCGCTGCGGCCCGACGTCGTGCTGATGGACATCCGCATGCCGGAGCTCGACGGTCTCGAGGCGGCGCGGCGCATCCTTGCGAACGGCGGCGACGAGGCGCCGAAGATCCTGATGCTGACGACGTTCGACCTCGACGAGTACGTCTACGAGGCTCTCCGCGCAGGCGCGAGCGGGTTCCTGCTCAAGGACACACCGCCCGAGCAGCTCGTCGCAGCGATCCATGTGATCGCTCAGGGCGAGGCGCTGCTCTCGCCGTCGATCACGCGTCGCGTCATCTCCGAGTTCGTGAAGGGCACCGGCCCGAAGCCGCAGGCGCAGTTCCCGCGCCTGCAGGATCTGACGGCGCGCGAGCTCGAGGTGATGAAGGCGATCGCCCGCGGCCTCTCGAACGCCGAGATCGCGCGCGAGCTCTTCGTCTCGGAGACGACGGTCAAGACGCACGTCGCCCGGATCCTGATGAAGCTCGGCCTCCGCGACCGCGTGCAAGCGGTCGTCCTCGCCTACGAGGCGGGTGTCGTCCAACCAGGCGACCACGCCGACTAGCGCGCCCGCGCCGTTACAAAGCCGTAACTCGCACGCGTCTGTTTTGCGTCGGAGGCTGCCGCTGGACTAGTCCGGGCGCCCGTGAGCTAACCCCGCATCGGCACTAGCTCTAGCGGCCGACGTGACACACGCTTGACACTCAGGTGCGCGTTTTGCGTTGGAGGCTGCCGCCGGACTGGTCCAGCAGCAGCTCGCTGCGACCATCGGCGCTGCGGACGCGCGGCCGCTCGGCCC
>JACDGR010000108.1 GCA_013821525.1 Actinomycetota bacterium | reverse complement strand
CAGGAATCCGCCAGCCGTCGTCTTTTACAACGAGACCCACAACGCCCTCCCTCGTCGAATTTCAGCAACGAGGTCGGACTTCGCTACCCACCGGCGGGTCCCTGCCTACCGCAATAGGCTCTAAGCCTGAAACGAACGTGCGCCTGGCTAGTTCACGCGGCGGACTTGAGCCTGTACAGGCCGGACCGGCGACCCATGCGCTCCACGGTGCCTATGTGGGCGACCTGCGTCAAGAAGGTTGCCGCAGGGTTCTTACCGCCGATCCTGTACCCGTCGGCGACCACCAAGTCGAACCACTGCTTGTAGTGGACGACGTCGCCCTCTCGGAAGTGCTGCCTGATGACCTTTGCAGCGACCTCTCGAAGACGCTGGCCTCGGAGATCGTCGTGTAGGTCGGTGATCGATAGTTGATCCTCGATCCCGAGCAGTTCTCCCAACTCGCGGATCGTTCGCCCAAAGCCCTCAGCCTCACGCGCTGCCTGATCCGCAAGCCCCGACAGGTGTTCTCTCCGGGCGACGCACTCCTCGAAGCGCGCAACCAGACGATCGCGCTCGGTAGCCGCGGTGGCTTTGAAATCATCTGAAAGTGCCGGGCCGGGATTCACAAGGGGAACCGTAGAGACTCGGTCGGACGGGACTGGCAACCAGTTGGCAGTGCCCAGCTGATCCTGTCTGTCCGGGTGTGATGCGACGATCCCGGAAGAAGCGATCGACGGCAGCTAACTGTGGCAACGAAGAGGAAGTAGCGCATGGGTACGAAGAAACGCCAGAAGTCGTGTTACGCCTCGGAGCTGAGTAGTCGCCCAGCGAGTTGCGGATGGACCTCGTCAGGACGAATGCGACGACTGTGACACGTGCTCGTCCCGCTCTCGATCTCGAAATGCTTGTCGTCGACCTCAGCACCGACCTCGGCGTGGGCCGACTGAAGGGTGCGGCAGGTGCCGTCGGATACGTGGAGTACTTCGACCACCCGGGCGAGAATGGCCGGCATCTTCATCCGGTTGATCTGGTCGACCTGCGTCGAGGACGACTCACGCCACAAACGCGCATACATGCCGTCCTTGAGGAGGAGTGGCGTCACGGTCGAGTGATCGAGCACGATCTCGAGACGAAACAAGTGTTGGCTCGTCTCGAAGGTCGCACGGAGCAAGTGCTGGACGAGCGAGTTGTGAACGTTCGATGGCGGCGGCCCGTCTCGGATGCGACTCCGTTCTTAGCGGCGTTGGCGGCTGAGTCTCGGCGGTTCTATGACGGGCGGAGCGAGTTCGTGCACGCCTACCTCGATCGTGCCACGGCCTATCAGCGGATCACAGCGTTAGCGTCGGCGTCAGTGGAACTCCACCCACATCAGGTGGAGGCGGCCCGACGCGTGCTCGAGGATGTCTCACAGCGGTACCTCCTCGCAGACGAGGTCGGGCTTGGCAAGACGATCGAGGCGGGCATCGTGATCCGCCAGCACCTTCTCGACCGGTCAGCGGGAAAGGTCGTTGTCGTCGTCCCTGGTGCGCTGACGAGCCAATGGCGGCTGGAACTCGCCAACAAGTTTCATATTGCCGAGCAGTTCCCTGACGCCGTTGAGATCGTGTCGTTCGACGGGTTCGAGCAACTGAATCCTGATGAGGTCGGTCTGCTCATTGTCGACGAGGCGCACCGCCTGGCCGTTGAGGCCTCGGCGAGCGCCTCGGGTGCGAGGCGTTACGAGTGCCTAGCCGCACTCGCAGCGGCGGTGCCGAAGGTGATTCTGCTCAGCGCCACCCCGCTGCTCCAGGAGCCAATGAGCCTCCTGCGGCTCTTCCATCTCCTATCGCCAACCAGCTACCGCCTGGATGACCTCCACGGGTTCGAGGGCCGGCTCGAGAATCGAGAGGAACTCGGCGCGCTTTACGCCAACCTCAACGCTGAGTCCCAGGCAACCTTCATCCTCGCCGCTATTGACGGGCTGAGCGCTCTGCTCTTCGATGACGACTACGCACTCGCTCTGCTCGAGGAGATTCGGGCAGGTCTCGCACGGGGTGAGGCTGATGCGGTGCAACGCTCCGTCCGGCGTGCGCGAGCGTACATCGGGGAGGCCTACCGGATGTATGGCCGGATGATCCGCACTCGGCGTAGCTCGGGGCTTGCTGAGGAGTTTCCGGTGCTCGGCCGCGTCGCCCCAACTCTCGTCGAGGTCGGCCGCGACCCTCGTGTCAGTGTGCTCCTCGACGCATGGCGAGAACGGCTCACCGCACAGGCTGAGACCGAGGGCGCTCCTCTATCCCCAAAGCAGTTGGCGGCCGCCCGAGACGTCCTTCAGGGCGCGTTCGGCGCCGGCGATGCGCTGGGAGACGCCGCTCGGCATTGCCTCACCGACACCGCCCAGGATCCTTCTGACTCGGAGGAGGCGCAGTTGCTTCATGACCTGGCCGTCGCATCCTCACTGCGCGCGGCTGAGTGCCCGCGGCTGCAACACGCAGTCAGTCTCGCCGAGGCCGCCGTGAGGGAGGGACAGAAGGTCGCGATTGCCGTCGGCACGGAGGGTGCTGCCTCCCTTCTTGAAAAGCACCTGCGGGCTGGCGGCGGTCGCGCTCCGGTGATCCGGATCAGTGACGCCGATCCCGAGGCGGCGGAGCGCTTCTCCGATGCTGAGGCGGGCGCGATTCTCGTCTTCGGACCAGTCGGCGAGGAGGGGCAGAACCTTCAGGCGGCCGATCTCCTGATCCATATCGATCTTCCATGGAGTCCGAACCGTATGGAGCAGCGGCTTGGCCGCTTTGACCGGTTCGGTGCTGGTGCTCCTGCCCAGCAGGTAGTGCTCCTCGAGGGAGATCCGTCCTCGCTCGGGGATGGCTGGTTCGCCTGTCTTCGTGACGGCTTCGGCCTGTTTGCCGGATCGATCGCAAGCCTCCAATTGGTCGTCGACGGGCTCATGCCGCAGATCGTTCAAGAGGCGGTCGTCAACGGCGCGGTCGGCATCGAGGGGTGCTCCGATGTCGTGAGCGGGCGACTTGACGATGAACTCCAGCGGATCGAGTTGGCCGAGTTGCTGGACGAGACCACCGCGGAGGAGCAAGGCCTGCGACTGATCGAGGACACCGAGAATGCAGACCGTGCTGAGGCATGCGAACTGTGGGCGGCATCCGTTGTCGCCTGGTCGTCAGGTGACGCGTCCGACGCAGCCGACCTACGGTTCCATCATGTCCAAGAGCGGAACCTGCACCAGTTCGCTCTCACGCGCTTCGACCGTCCCGACGTCGAGCGCCTCAAGGCCAGCGACTTGCCCCTTATTCCGCACGACCTCATCGCGAGCCGCTTCGGCGGCGCATTCGACAGAAACGGCACCTGCCGTGGCGCGTTCCGACGCCTCACCGCGGCTCAGCGCAAGACACGACTGCTCGCTCCCGGCGACCCATTCGTTGATGCCTTGTGGACGTTCACTGAGGAGGACGACCGAGGGCGTGCTTTTGCGATGTGGCGGCCACGAACGACGTGGAAGGGTCGGCCGGACACGCTGGCGTTCTGCTTCGACCTCCGCGTGTACCCGAGCCTTGGCCCCGCCATCGAGACGTTGCCGTGGGAGAGCCGCGAGTCGTCCCAGCCTGCTGTGCGCCGGCGCGCCGAGGCGTACCTGCCTCCACTGCAAGCGCGCGTATGGCTCAATGCTGAGATCGAGGAAGTGCACGATCCGGCGGTCGTGGCGCTTCTTGCAGCGCCCTACAGCGAGTTTCGGGGCGATGTGACGCTCCGACCGTGGCTCTGGGCGCACGTCGATGAGCTTGTCCCACGTGATGCGTGGCCGGCGACATGCGCGAGAGCCCGTCAGCGGGCTCTGGAGATAGTCGCTGCGAGGCACGAGTTAACGGAGAGATGCGCCCACGCTGCGCAGTTGATGCAGGCCGACGGGGAGGATGCTGCCGCTCGGATCCAAGCCCGTGGCGAGCAAGGCGCCGCCGAACGAGCAGCCGCAGAGACCGATCTTGTGACTGCGTTGGCCTCCGGCATTGCCTCACCACGCATCGATGTGGATGCCGCGGGCATCGTGATCCTGTCCTCCGAGTCGCTGCCTTCCGACGAGCTCCGGTGATCGACCTCATCACGGTGCAACGAGCTGTCGACGCCTGGCCGGACAACGCCCAGGTTGAGGCGCTGCTGTCAGAAGCGGCTCCTCGCCTGGCCTCCGCACTCAGCGCAGATGAGCGAGCCGGGCCGGCCGATATCGCATCGCTCATCCGTGGAGTGCTGCGCGAGTGGCAGGTCGTCGAGCACTCCACGCGCCTGCCGTCTCCGCTGCGTGTCCCTGTGGCCCCACCGTGGCCCGATCCCACGGTCTGGGAGGCCGCAGGCATTCAGGTTGCACCCGGCCAAGTGGAGGGCACACGACGGATTGTTGGTGTCGAGGCGTGGGCGCCGGACTGGCTGCGTAGCGGTGACGAGGCGGCCGATACCTATCCAGCCAGCCGAGAAGACCGACGGCCGCTCGATCCGCGGCCCGGCGACCCAATCTGGGCGAGCTACACAGGACTTGCGGACTATCGGAGCCTCGAGCAACGGGAGGCGGTCCGCGCAGTGATCGTCTCAGCCGCCGACGCCACGATCCTCGTCTGCCTTCCAACCGGCAGCGGCAAGTCGCTCGTTGGCCTCCTCACAGCGCTTCGTCCTGACCTCACAAACGGGACAACGGTCGTCATCGTCCCCACCGTCAGCCTTGCCATCGACCAAGAGGAGCAATTCCGATCCCATCTCGCCAGGCTGAATGCACCCGACGCAACAGACACGTTCGCCTTCCACTCCGGACTTCAGTTGCCCGCACGGATCGCGATGTTCGGTCGGATCCGGAGCGGTCAGCAGCGCGTCGTGTTCACCTCCCCCGAATCAGCTTGCGGGGTGCTCGGCGAGGTCCTCGGAGATGCTGCCGAGAGCGGCTACCTAAAACAGTTGGTGATTGACGAGGCCCACACCGTCTCGAGTTGGGGTGCCGAGTTCAGGCCCGACTTCCAGATGCTCGCCGGCGTGCGCAAGCAGTTGCTTGCTCGCGCCAAGGGGGCAGGTCACGCGTTCCGCACCCTCCTCATGACCGCCACCGCTACCCAGCCCGACATAGACACACTCACAGATCTCTTCGTAGAGCGCAACGCATGCCTCGTCGTCTGCGGTGCCGCTGCGCTTCGTCCAGAGTTGGGCTACTGGTCCGCGCGCTCCGACGATGTCACGCAGCGACGCGAACGGGTCTTGGAGGCCGTGATGCACCTTCCCAGGCCGATCTTCGTTTATACCAGTACCAGGGAAGACGCGAACGAGATCTACGCGTCGCTCGCCGAAGCCGGGCTGCGCCGCGCCGTGATTGTCACCGGCGAGACCAACGACGAAGGGCGCCGGGCCGCGCTCCGCGCGCTACGAGGCGACGCGACCCATCCGCCGACCGCCGACGTCGCCGTCGGCACCTCCGCGTTCGGGCTCGGGATCGATGTCCCGGACGTTCGTTCAGTCATCCACGCATGCCTGCCCGAAAGCGTCGATCGCTATTACCAGGAAGTCGGACGCGCCGGACGCGACGGGCGCGCCGCCGCCGGCTACCTCCTCTGGACCTCTGACGACGAGAACGTCGCACGGTCACTCAGCGAGGCCAAGCTCATCGGGGTGCCGCTCGCGCGGGAGCGCTGGACAGCAATGCTTCGGGCTTCAACCCAATCAGATGATGTCCTCTGGGTGCCTCTCGACGCGCTTCGTATCGGTCTCCTAGACGTAAGCGACGAGAACGAGAAGTGGAACGCTCGCACGCTCGCCCTCATGGCCCGCGCACGATTCGTTTCGCTTGTCGGTGCTCGGCATGAGGAGGGCCGCCACTTCATCGGCGTCAGACTTGAACGCCACGACCTCGGCGCAGCGAGTGCCTGGGACGAGGTCGAGCTTGTGCGACGCGGCAGCATCTCCGTTCGCCGACAGCAACTCGCCGCGGTGCTTGGGATCGCGCGCGGAGGAGGAGTGTGCGAGGTGCTGAGCGAGATCTACAGCGTCCCCCGCTCGCCGACCCGGACGGCCGCGCTTGCTGCCCACGAGGAATGCGGAGGCTGCAACGGTTGCCGCAGCCTTGGGCCCCGCCTTCCGGCAACGCCACCCGTTCCAATCGCACCACCTCCAGTCCTTCCGTCATCCGAGGACGGGATGGCCCGGCTGCTCCAGGGACGCGACCTTGTGGCAGTCACCGATGCAGGCGGCGAGGGATGGGAGCGTCGTTATGCCCGAGCGGTCGGTTACCTCTGCGGGATCGGCACACGACACGCTGTCTGCAGCCAGCTACTGACTGGCTCACGCGCGATGAGGCGCGAACTCGACGAACTCGTGCTTGCGTTTGACGAGCGCGCGCCGCTCATGACCGAGCCTGAGGAGCTTCTCGATGGTGGTGTTGCGCTCGCGGCCCTTCCCACCGTGCTCTTGCTCGCTCCGGATGAACCTCAAGACGCTCTACTCCGACTTCTCGGTCATTTGCGCATGCTCCCGCGGCCGCTGATCGTCGTGGTGCCGGACGACTGCACGTCCTGGGAGAGGCCGGACATGACTGTCCGCGAGATGCACCCGGCCGCCCTCCGTCTCGAAAATCTCTGGGAGGATGAGCGCAGCTAGTGGCAGACCTCTCAGAGCAAGTGCTTCCGTCCATCTGGAGCTTGATCCGGCACTCGCTGCTTCAAGCGCCGGGGATGAGCCGCTCAGAACTCATCGATCACCTCACGCCGAGGGGTCTGATCACGCGCCAGGAGGGCGGGTCGACGACGGATGAGAGCCGGCACGTCCGACCGTCGCTTAATGCCCTGATTGACCTTGGTGTCGTGACCGACGATGGACAGGACTCTCTTACTCTTGCCTCGGGTAGCGAGAGCGAGCAGACCTTCCGTCGCGTGGTCACGAGTCGCTTCTTCGAGGTCGGGAGTGAGAGCGACGAGGAGATCTGGGGGCTCCGCAGCGAACTGCAGCACGAGCATCACGCCGAGCTAGCGTTGGCCTGGCTTCATCTTCAGGGAGTTACAGCCCCGATCGGTGGCTTTGCGGCTGCGGAGCCACTGCTCCAGCAGCAACTCGGCTCGGCACGGACCCTCCTTCGCGACGGCGTGCCGTTCAACGCGCTCGAGCGCCTCGGCCGGTGGTGCGGTGTCGCCGCGCTCGTTGACGGACGCGACGGCGGCGGAGCGGTCGCCGCGATCATCCCGGACCCAACCGAGGCCATCCGCTCGGAGCTTGACCAGCTCATCGAGCCGGGTGCCGAAATGCCTGCGAGAGCGGTCGTTGATAAGGCCGCCGAGATCTTCTCCTGGCTGCCCAACGGTGCCGTCGGGCGCGCCGTCGCTGCGCGGATGAGCGACTGCCCGGACCGGGCGCCGACTGAAGGAACTGTCCCTCAAGGGCTCTCGCTCGCTCTCGTCCAACTCCATCACGAGGGCGTCGTGCAGCTGTCGGCGGGAGATGACGTGTCCGACCGTGTCCGCCTCGCGCCCGGCGGCTTCCTTGGCTCGACGGGCGCTGAGGTGGCTGCTGTCTCGCGCATCCGGAGAACGGAGGCTGCCCATGGTTAGCCAGCACTGGGAGGCCTGCTGGCCTGAGGGCCAGGACCGTTTGATCGTCGCCGACGTTGCTGCACAGAGCGACGAGGTGCTGCTCGCCGTCCATCAGCCGCCTCGCCTTCTTGAGATGCCAGTGCCACTTCCGGGTCGCCGAGCGGAGGCCGCAGCGCAGAGCCACGAGGCCACGCAGGAGATGCTGCTCGAGCAGTTGATGGTTGCTCAGCCGCGTGAGCACACGCTCGTCATCCCGATCATTGGCGAGCCAGGCACCGGGAAGTCGCACCTGATCAAGTGGCTGCGTGTCGTGATACCGGACCGAGGCGACCTCGTCATTCGCCATATCCCGCGCGAGGGCACGAGCCTGCCAAAGGTCGTTCGGACGCTTCTCGAAGGCCTTGAGGGTGGACGGTTCGACGAGGTCCGCAAGCAGATGGATACCGCCACGACCCAGATCCCCACATTGGAGGAGGCTGCGACTCGTCTTGCTCTACGGATTGCGGTCGTCATTCAGTACGGGATCCCCTCAGGGTGGAGGCGGGCCGCCCGACTCGACCCCGATCTGCGTGACAGCCTGTGCGACCCAACTGTCCTCCCGGCCTTGCTTACTGATCACGCCTGCCGGACGCACCTGACGCGAGTTGGAGGGCCTATCCACCGACTTGCGGCGGACATCGTAAACGGCTACCAGCGCCCAGATGAGGATGACGCCGACGAGGAACTCGGGTTCCGCGCCGATGACCTCGTCTTCACAAACGCGAGTCTGCGCGGCGCCGGAAACGCCGCAAGACGAGCGGTCCTCAACCTGCAGATGCCGGGCTTCGCGGACGCGGCAGCGCGCATCCTCTCGGACGCACTCGACGTCGCCGCCGCAGACGTGATCGGGCTCGGGAACATCTCACTCACTGACGTCTTCACCGATGTCCGCGCCGCGCTGCTGAAGGACAAGAAGCAGCTCGTGCTGCTCTTCGAAGACATGGCGATCGCCCGCGGCCTCCAGTTGGACCTCGTCGATGCGATCACTACCCCAGCCGTTCGTGACGGCGTTCAGAGGCTCTGCACACTTCGCGTCGCACTCGCGATCACAGCGAGCTACTGGGATGAGCAAGCGCCTGAGACGCTTGCAACCCGCATCAGCGCGTGGGGCGGAAGCATGTTCAGCCTGGACGTCCCGGTAGCCGACGCCGACGACGTGGCACCGGTGATGATCGGCCGTTACCTCAACGCCGCTCGGCTCGGCATGGCAAACATCCGCAACCAGCCGACACGGAAAGCCGCTCCCGTCCCTAACCAGTGTGACAGGTGCCCATTTGATCGACGCGACGAGTGCCACTCCCTTTTCGGCGCCACGTCTGAGGGGCACGGCCTCTTCCCACTCACCCGATCCGCAGCGGTCACCGGTTCCCGCCTCGCAAACCGCGAGACATTCCGGCCGCGCAAGGTGCTCGAAGCCGTCGTCGGCCCGGTGATAGCCGACCGCGCACGGCTCAACGAGGGACAGTTCCCATCACCGACCGGCGACCTCAAGGTGCTCGTCGATGGTGCGATCCAGCGACGCGCGCTCAACGACCTCTCACTCTCACAGCTAGAAGCGGTTGAGAGTGCGGACCTGAGCAGCGCTGATCGAAGCCGGGCAGAAACCGTCCTTCGGATCTGGAGCGTCCAGGAGTCGTCCAATCCCACCGGATTGCTTCGCGCGCTCAACCTCGATCTCCCTGACGCTGCCACTGGCGGCGATGGGCCGACCCTGCTGCCTCCTCCCGGCCTTCAACCGCCTGAGCCGGAGCCTGGGCCTCAGCCAACTGGGGACGATGAGCGACTGCAGGCGGTCAGTCAGTGGGCCGGCGGCCGCGTTGAGCTCTCGCAAGGCATCGCGCGTGCCCTACGACGCAGCCTCTTCGACGAGCTAAAGG
>JACDGR010000107.1 GCA_013821525.1 Actinomycetota bacterium | reverse complement strand
GTGCGCGAGACTGCGTCGATCGTCGCGATGTGCGAGCTCGCGGGCGACCTGGCAGGCGGCGGTCAGCTGGCCGATCTTCGCGAGCAGCTCGTTCAGGTGCGCATGGTCGAGCAGGCGCCCGGGATCGAAGCTGCCGAAGAGGCCGCACTGGCGCTCGAACGCGTGGTCGGCGCGCCCCCACGGGTCGCATCGCCCGCCTACCTCGACGAGGTCGGGGCGGCGACGCTCACGCTCGAGCGCGTACTCGGCGAGGTCGGCTCGCCGTTCTCGGAAGCGATCCGCGGCGCAACGGGCGCGATCGATGCCTTCGTCGGAGAGGTCGAGCGCGGGTACCTGACCCCGCTCGGCTAACCTCGAGGCATGGAAGGTGGATTTGGTGGCTTCCCGTTCGGCGGCGATCCGGAGGATCTGCTTCGCGGCCTGCGCGACTTCGCGGAGCAGCAGGCCGAGTCCGTGCACGAGGCGCAGCGCGAGCAGTTCGCAACGCTGACGCTGAACACCGCCGTTGAGCTGACGAGTGGTGCGCTTGCTCAGCTCCAGCTTCCCGGCACCGCCGAGGAGCAGACGATGGCGATGCGCGATGCGATGCGCGTGCTCTTTCCCGAGGCCGTGGCGCTCGTCAGCGCCGCACGCCAGGGTTTCATGCGCGAGGGCTAGCCCCGACGTTCGAACCGTTCTGTCGGCACGGCCGGCCGAGTACGATGCCCGCCGCCTGTGGCTCTCCTCGACCGCGCGATCGTTCGCATGCTGCCCGCCGTGCCGAAGGCAGTGGTCGGCAGGCTCTCCTCCCGGTACATCGCGGGGCCGAGCCTCGACGACGCGATCCGCGTCGTCCGCAAGCTGAACGCGAAGGGTAAGCTCGCCACCGTCGACGTGCTCGGCGAGGAGATCACGAGCGCGGCCGAAGCGCGCGCGATTGCGGGGCAGTACCTCGATGCACTGGCGCGGATCGATGCTGAGGGTCTCGACGCGAACGTCTCGGTCAAGCTGACCGGCCTCGGGCTCGAGCTCGACTCCGAGCTCTGCCGTGAGAACCTCGAGTCGGTCGTCGACGACGCGCACGCGCGTGGCAACTTCGTCCGAATCGACATGGAGGACTCCTCGACGACCGACCGCACGCTCGACCTCTACCGTGGGTTGCGTGCCGCAGGGCACGAGAACGTCGGAGTCGTCCTGCAGGCGTACCTACGCCGGACGGCGGATGATCTCGTCGGTCTGGAGAACGTGCGTCTCTGCAAGGGAATCTATGTCGAGCCGGTCGAGATCGCCTACCGCGGCTCCGAAGAGGTGCGGCTGAGCTACGTGCGCTCGCTCGAGGCGCTCGTCGCGCAAGGCACGTACGTCGGCGACGCACGACGAGTTCCTGATCGGTGAGGCGCTCCGGATCGTGCGCGATCTGCCGCACGACCGGTACGAGTTCCAGATGCTGCTCGGAGTTCGTCCCGATCGCGCAGACACGCTGGTCGCTGAGGGCCACCGTCTCCGCGTCTACGTGCCGTACGGCACGCAGTGGTACGAGTACTCGATGCGGCGCTTGCAGGAGAACCCGAAGATCGCCGGTTACGTCGCGGCCGACACGGTCGGACGCCTGCTCGGCCGTTCCTAGAGCCGCGCTGATGGCTAGGGCGGGGGCGGAGCACCCGGGCCGGACACGGGCACCTCTTCCTCTTCGACGATCGTCCGGCGGACGCCGCGCGTGCGGCGAGCCGGATACGCAGCCGCTCGGTTGTCGACGACGGCGGTCCGGCGCAGGTAGCCCGGGCCGTACGACGACCAGAGCAGCAGATCGAGGACGAGACCGACGAGACCGACGACGAAGAGGATCCAGCCGACGGTGTTCGGGTCGACCGACGTGGCGTGCGACGGATGCACTGCGAGCGCGAGGATCAGCCCGACGGCGGAGATGAGGAGGCTCACGGCGATTCCCATGCGACCGTGGTATCCGCCGGTCGAAAAACCTAAGCATCGCCCTCTCAGCGATGGCGGCAGCCTCCGTCGCCGAAGGGTGACCGTGTTTCCCCAAACGCAGGCGGGCTCAGAGGTTCCTCGGCAGGTCGCCGGCGGCAGCCTCCGTGACGAGAGTGTGACGCCGATTGCTACGCCGTCAGGGAGAAGCCGCCGTCGACGATCAGCGTCTGGCCCCGGATCATCCTCGCGTCCGGGGAGCAGAGGAATGCGACTGCGCCCGCGATGTCTTCGGCGTCGACCATGCGGCCGACGGGGTTCGCGGCGCCGGCCGCGAGCATCTCCTCGCGGTTCGGGAACGCGTCGAGGGCGTCGGTCTCGACGACGCCACCCGAGACACAGTTGACGCGGATGCGCGGTGCGAGCTCGACCGCGAGATAGCGAACGAGGGCTTCGAGCGCCGCCTTCGACGTGCCGACGAGCATGTAGTTGTCGAGCACCCGTTGTGCGCCGAGTGAGGAGATCGCGACGATCGAGGAGCCCTCCGGCATTGCGGGCGCGGCGACGCGCGCGAGTTGCAGCAGCGCTTTCGCATTCGTGTTCAGCGTCCAGTCCCAGTGCTTGTCCTCTGCTTTCAGCGCCGGCCGGCTGACGCCGGATGCGGCGTTGTGCACGAGCACGTCGAGCGGGCCGAGCGCTGCAACCTCCTCGAGCACGCGCTCCGAGCCGATATTGCCCCGGACGAGCGTCGGCTCGGCGCCGAGCGTGCGGAGCTCTGCGGCGGTCTCCTCCGCTGCGCGGTCGCTCCGGAAGTAGCCGATCGCAACGCGTTTCGCCCCGCCGCGTGCAAAGCGCAAGGCAATCGCGCGACCGATCCCGCGCGAGCCACCCGTGACGAAAACGTTCACGCCGCGCTGGCTCAGGTGTCGCGGGGCAGCGGGCGGTCTGCCGGAGCCGACGACGGAATCGTGTCCCAGCCGATCCGGCTCGACGATTCGTGCGGCCCTTCATCTGCCTTGGTCGATGCATATCCGAGCCGTTCCAGGCGTTCGATCGCCTGCTCGCCGTGGACGCGGACGGCATCCCCCTCGGGCAGATCCGCGACGAGCTCGCGCACGCGCGCGCGGATCTGGAACGCGAAGTGGGGCGTCGCAGGCCCGACGAGGGCGTCGATGTCGTCGTGAGTTGGCTCGGCCATGACCGCCGAGAGCCTACCGCCAGGGCCGAAGTCCACGCTCGCTATGGTCGCGGGCCGTGCGTCGCGTCAGCCCCGTCGATCTGATGCTCTTCGGCACCGTCCTCCTCTGGGCGCTCAACTCGACGGTGACGCGCTACGTCGTGACCCACGGGTTCCACCCGCTCGCCTACGCAACGATCCGGTACGGCGCCGCGACGCTGCTCTTCTGGGGCTTCACCTACTCGCGGGAGCGGAGCTTCCGGATCGGGCTCCGCGACATGCGGCTCGTCGTGTTCGCGGCGCTGATGATCTTCTCGAACCAGCTCTGCTTCGTCTACTCGATCGACAAGACCTCCGCGTCGACGGTGACGCTGTTCCTCGCGATGACGCCGATCTTCATCGGCGTGATCGCAAGCGCGGTCGGGCTCGAGCGGCTCGGGCGTGGCTTCTGGATCGCGACGGTCGTCTCGATCGCAGGCGTCGGGTTCGTCGCCTCCGGATCCGGGGGGTTTTCCGGCAATGCGTTCGGGAACGTGCTCGCGATGCTCACGGCCCTGACCTGGGCCGGCTACTCGGTCACGATCACTCCGCTGATGCGCCGCTACTCGCCGTTTCGGATCAGCTCGCTCGTGCTGGCGATCGGCTGGATCCCGCTGGCGATCACGGGTGCGCGCCAGACCGCGGGCCAGAGCTTCCAGTTCGGGGCGCTGATGTGGGTCGCATTCGGGTTTGCCGTGATCGGCCCTCTGTTCCTCACGAACATCCTCTGGTTCACGGCGATCAGCCGCGTCGGACCGTCGCGGGCGTCCCTCTTCTCGAACCTCCAGCCGCTCTTCGGGGTCGGCTTCGCGCTGCTCCTGCTCGGCGAGCACCTGACGCCCTGGGAGCTCGTCGGAGGAGCCACGATTCTCGGCGCCGTGCTGGTCGAGCGGCTGCGGCGCACGTCACCTCAGCCGCCAGGTGATTAACCTCGTTAACCTTCTGAGGTGAGCGTTCGGGATCGCCTCGCTCGGCAGCCGCCGGGCTACAACTTCACGATCGGCCGGATCCTCGCGATCTATTCCGGCCTGATGGTGACGTTGCTGCTGGCTGCGCTCGACCAGACGATCGTCGCGACGGCGCTCCCTCGGATCGTCACCGACCTCGGCGGCATCACGCAGTACTCGTGGGTCTTCACGGCCTACATGCTCACCTCGACCGTGACCGTCCCGCTCTACGGGAAGCTCGGCGACGTCTACGGACGCAAGAACCTCTTCCTGATCGCGATCATCGTGTTCTTGCTCGGGTCGGCCCTCTGCGGTGCCGCGACGTCGATGACGGAGCTCGTGATCTTCCGCGGTGTGCAGGGGCTCGGCGCGGGCGGCCTCTTCCCACTCTCGCTCGCCGTGATCGGGAACATCGTCCCGCCGCGCGACCGCGGCCGCTGGCAGGGGCTGATCGGCGCGGTCTTTGCGTCCGCCTCGATCGCCGGACCGGCGATCGGCGGTTTGATCGTCGACAACACGACCTGGCGCTGGATCTTCATCGTCAACCTCCCCGTCGGCGGTCTCGCCCTGCTCGTGATCTCGCTGACGATGCCGCGGCGCACGCCGCAGACGCAGCACTCGATCGACTGGCTCGGCGCAGGGTTGCTCGCGGCGGGCATCGCCTCCCTGCTGCTCGGACTCGTGTGGGGCGGCAAGCAGTACGCGTGGAGCAGCGGGCACGTGCTCGTCGCGCTCGCGGCCGCCGTGGCTCTACTCGTCATCTTCGGCGTCGTCGAGCGACGTGCGGTGGAGCCGATCCTGCCCTTCGAGATTCTCTGCAACCCGATCGTCGCCGGCAGCGTCGCGTGCATGGCGCTCGTCGGCATGGCGATGTTCGGGACGATCTCCTACGTGCCGCTCTTCGTGCAGGGCGTGATCGGCACCTCGGCCACGTCGTCCGGTGTCGTGCTGACGCCGCTGATGCTCGGCGCAGTCACGACGTCGATCGTGACGGGTCAGCTCGTGTCGCGCACGGGGCGCTATCGGTGGAACGCGATCCTCGGCCCGCTCGTGCTGACGGCCGGAATGGTGCTCCTGTGGCGGATGAGCGTCACGACCACCAACGCTCAGGCGGCGCGCAACATGGTGATCGCCGGCATCGGAATCGGCTCGATGATGCAGGTGTTCGTGCTCTCGGTGCAGAACGCCGTCTCGCGCGCACACATCGGATCGGCAACCGCGCTGACGCAGTTCGGACGGCAGATCGGAGCAACGCTCGGCGTCACGATCATGGGCGCGATCGTCAATCACGGTCTGCCGCCGGGGGTGAGCCTCGGCGGCGAGGGCACCGGGATCCACCGGTTGCCGCCGGCTGCGCGCGCTGGCCTGGCCGCGGCGATTCACCCGGCGTTCCTCGCTGCAGCAGCCGTTTCGCTCGCTGTCTGGGTAATCGCGGTGATCTTCGTGAAGGAGCAGAAGCTCCGTCGTAGCCTCGATGAGATCTCGCCGGCCGACGCGGCTGCCGCGACTCCGGCGACAACCCCAGTAGAATCGGCCACATGACGGACGACTTCATGCCGATCGACGGCTGGGACCACGTCGAGCTCTGGGTCGGCAACGCCAAGCAAGCCGCCTACTACTACGAGCACGCCTTCGGCTTCCGTCGCACGGCCTACGCGGGGCCGGAGACGGGGCTGCGCGACCGCGCGAGCTACGTGCTCGAGCAAAACGACATCCGCCTCGTCGTCACGAGCGCGCTGCATCCGGATCACAAGGTCGGCGACCACGCGAACAAGCACGGCGATGGCGTCAAGGACATCGCGCTGCGGGTGCCCGACGCCGCCGAGGCGTATCGGCAGGCGATCGCACGCGGCGCAACCGGCGTCCATGAGCCGGCAACCGTCGAGGACGACTTCGGCACCGTCGAGCTCGCGACGATCGCAACCTACGGTGACGTGGTGCATACGTTCGTCGGCCGCAACGGGTACGAGGGCGCATACCTCCCGGGATACGTCGCGCTGGAATCCGTCAACGGGATCGACAAGGGCGTGGGCTTGCTCGCGATCGACCACATCGTCGGCAACGTGGAACTGGGCCACATGGAGCAGTGGGTCTCGTTCTACGAACAGGTCTTCGGGATGACCGAGATGATCCACTTCAGCGACGACGACATCTCGACCGAGTACTCGGCGCTGATGTCGAAGGTGATGACGAACGGGAACGGCAAGATCAAGTTCCCGATCAACGAGCCCGCCGAGGGCAAGCGCAAGAGTCAGATCGACGAGTACCTCGAGTTCAACCACGGCCCGGGCGCGCAGCACATAGCGCTCCAGTCGTCGAACATCGTCAAGACGGTCGAGACGCTGCAGCAACGTGGTGTGCTGTTCCTGACGACGCCGGACGCGTACTACGAGGAGACGCCTGAGCGCGTGGGCGAGATCGAAGAGAGCTGGAGCGACCTGCGTCGGCTGAAGATTCTCGCCGATCGCGACGACGACGGGTACCTGCTCCAGATCTTCACGAAGACGGCGCAGGACCGGCCGACGCTCTTCTTCGAGGTGATCGAGCGCCACGGCGCCCGCGGCTTCGGCGATGGGAACTTCAAGGCGCTCTTCGAAGCGATCGAGCGCGAGCAAGCGCTCCGCGGCAACCTCTAAAGGCGAGCCTCTAGTGAGTCCGCAGCGGCGCTCGGCGCTCATCTCGGTCGCTGCTGCAGCCGCACTCGTCATCCTCAAGCTCAGCGTCGGGGTCACCTCGCACAGCCTCGGGCTCGTCTCCGAGGCTGCCCATTCCGGCACCGATCTCGTCGCCGCGCTGCTCACGTACTTCGCGCTGCGCGTCGCTGCCCGGCCCGCTGACGGCGCGCACCAGTTCGGGCACGGAAAGGCCGAGCATCTTTCGGCTCTCGCCGAGGCGGCCTTTCTGTCGCTCGCCAGCGTGTTCATCTCCGTCCGCGCGATCGAGCGCCTCACCGGCGTCACCCACGGCACGGTGCGAACGCCCTGGTACCTGTTCGTGGTGATCGGTGTCGTGCTGGCGATCGACCTCAGCCGATCGGTCATCTCCTGGCGCACCGCACGGCGCTATGAGAGTGCAGCGCTCAGTTCCAACGCACTGCACTTTGCGAGCGACTTCGCCGGCACGCTCGCCGTGCTGGCCGGGTTGCTCTTCGCGCGTGCGGGTCACCCCGCCGGTGACCCGATTGCCGCGCTCTTCGTCGGCGTGCTCGTCCTGCTCGCCGCCGCTCGCCTGAGCAAGGTGAACATCGACGTCCTGATGGATCGCGCACCCGCCGACGCCGAGGCAGCCGCACGGCTCGCGATCTCTCGGCAGCTGCCGGGGATCGAGCTGCGCCGGCTCCGCATGCGCCAGGCAGGCGGGCGGCAGTTCGCGGACGTCGTGATCGGCGTCTCGGCGGATTCGGCCGTCGGGCAGGGTCACGCAGCGGCCGACGCCGTCGAAGCGGCGGTCGGGGAAGCTCTGCCGAATGCCGATGTCGTCGTGCACGTCGAGCCGATTGCGGAAGCGCTGGAGAACCTCCGAGAGCGCGCGCACGCCGCCGCGATCAATGTGCGGCGGGTACGAGAGGTGCACAACATCTCGCTCGTCGAGGTGGACGGCCGAACGGAGATTTCGCTGCACGTGAAGCTGCCGGGCGACCTGCCGCTCGACGAGGCACACGACATCGCGGAGGAGCTCGAGCAGGCGATCTGCACGGCCGTGCCGGAGATCGCCGGCGTCCAGACCCACCTCGAGCCGCTCGCGGAACTGAGCTCCGCCCGAGAGGTCGAAGAGGGCGGGGCCGCTGTCGTCGCTCGGGTCGTGCGCGAGGCGACGGGCACCGAGCCTCGCAGGCTGCGCTTCCTCCGCACCGACGCGGGCCTGGTCGCGTTCCTGACGCTCGGTCTCGACGGCACGAGCCGTCTGCAGGACGCACATGCGCGAGCGAGCGAGATCGAGGAGCAGATCCGCCGTGAGTGGCCCGACATCGCGGACGTGATCGTTCACACGGAGCCCTGAGCCGAGATGCATCTAGGCTCGAACCGATGAAGCTGTGCATGTTCACTCCGAAAGAGCTCGCGCTGGAGCGCGGCTGGCCGGGGCGTCTCGAAGGCGACCGGGTGATCCAGCTCGCCGCGCAGACGCTGCAGTCGTTCTTCTCCGGTGGAGGCGAAGCACGGGAGCACGCCGAGTACGCGCTGGCCGACGTCGACCTCCGGCCGCCGGTGCTCCACCCACCGAGCGTGCGCGACTTCATGGCGTTCGAGGAGCACGTCGCGAACGCGCGCCGGCAGCGTGGGGCGGAGGTGCCGAAGGAGTGGTACGAGGTACCCGTCTTCTACTTCTCGAACCCGGCGGCGATCTACGGCCCGGAGGACACGGTGCCGTATCCCGAGGAGACAGAAGAGCTCGACTACGAGCTCGAGTGCGCGGGTGTGATCGGCGCGGACGGGGCGATCGCAGGCTTCACCGTGCTCAACGACTGGTCGGCGCGCGACTTGCAGCGTCAGGAGATGCGTGTCGGGCTGGGGCCGGCGAAGGGCAAGGACTTTGCGACCTCGCTCGGCCCGGTGCTCGTCACGCTCGACGAGCTCGACGGCTCGACAGGCGCGATGACCGCGCGCGTCAACGGAGAAGAGCGCTCGCGCGGTGACCTGTCGGCGATGCACCACAAGTGGGCCGCACTCGTCGACCACGCTGCGCGGAACACCAGGCTTCGCCCGGGCGACGTGATCGGGTCCGGGACGGTCGGAAACGGCTGCATCCTCGAGCATGGCGACGGCCGCTGGTTGCAGCGGGGCGACGTCGTAGAGCTCGAGATCGAAGGGATCGGAATCATGCGCAACACGATCGCGTGATCGGGCCGGACGACGTTCGCGCCGCCGCGCGCGTGCTCGACGGCGTTGCATCGCGCACGCCGACGATCACCTCGCGCACGCTTGGCCAGCACGTGGTGCTGAAGCCGGAGAATCTCCAGCGGGCAGGTGCGTTCAAGTTTCGGGGGGCGTACAACAAGATCGCCGCGCTGCCGAAGGGGACGCCGGTGCTTGCGTTCTCGTCGGGAAACCACGCTCAGGCTGTCGCGCTCGCGGCACGCCTGTTGGGAAGCGCCGCGACGATCCTGATGCCTGGTGACGCTCCTGCGTCGAAGGTCGAGGCAACGCGCGGGTACGGCGCGGAGGTGATCACCTACGACCGCTACAGCGAGGATCGTGAAGCGCTCGGTGAAGCGCTCGCCGTCGAGCGCAGTCTCGAGCTCGTGCGTCCCTACGACGACGCGCTCGTGATGGCGGGAGCCGGAACGGCCGCGCTCGAGCTGATCGAGGACGCAGGGCCCTTCGACACGCTTGTCACACCCGTTGGTGGCGGGGGGCTGATCGCAGGTACCGCCACGATCGGCCGGGACCTCGGTGT
>JACDGR010000106.1 GCA_013821525.1 Actinomycetota bacterium | reverse complement strand
CACGACCGGGCAGGACGCGTGGTGGACGCATTGCTGGCTGACAGAGCCGAGCAGCAGGCCGGCGAAGCCGCCGTGGCCGCGTGAGCCGACTACCAGGAGATCGCCTGCCGTGGCGGAATCGACCAAGACCTCCGCGGCGGCACCCTGAACAACCTGACGTTCGATCTCGACGTCTCGAGGTTCCTGCCCGAGCTCGGCGAGCGCCCGCTCGAGCAGGTCTTCGGCCGCTCGATGAAGTTCGTTCAGGTCGACTCCGAGCGAAGTGTAAGACCCGAGCGAACCGCCCCAATAGGAATAGCCTTCGACGCTGCCGCCGATGTAGCCGAACATCCAGGCATGAACGGCCCGCAGCGGCGACTCACGCAGACGCGCCTCATTGAGCGCCCAGCGAAGCGCCTCTTTTGCTCCCGCAGAGCCGTCAACCCCGACGACCACAGTCGAGGTCTGCTTCGACTTTTCGTTCTGATTCGTGCTTCATTCATGTTCTTCGCTCCTTCCCGCAGAAGCGGGTCAACGGGTTCCTGACAATCCGGACGCCTTGGTTTCTTCAAGCCGTCAGCGGTCGGCGTCGTTGCTGTCGCGTGCGATTTCGGCAGGCCGCGACGCAGCACCTCCGCGAGCACGACCGCGTCGTTGTGTTCGGTGTCGTGGGCGGAGTAGACGAGGGTGAGTGTCCCGTGCCTCGCTCGTCGTCTGAGCTCCGTCAGCCGCGGACGATGCAGGCGAAGCTCGGCGATGTAGCGGCGACGGAACTCGGCGAAGCGATTCGGGTCGTGCGCGAACCATTCCCTTAGCTCGGTGCTCGGCGGCAGCTCCTTTTCCCACGCGTCGAGATTGGCCCGCCTCTTCGAGACTCCGCGCGGCCAGAGGCGGTCGATGAGGACCCGATAGCCGTCCGATGTCGACGCCGGGTCGTAGGCGCGCTTCAGGCGGATGTCCACCGCTGCTCCAGGGACGAGTGCCGGCACGAGCGCGTGCACGTTTTCTTCAGACGGACGACGAATGCCAGGCGCTCCATCGGTGCTCCCTTCCCTCTGCAGTAGCAGCCATTCGTGCCTCCCAGCCTTCGGCCGCCCTGGCCTCGATTTCCCTGAGCAGCTGGTCGAGCTCGCCGTGTCGGGCGCTCAGCACGGATCCGTAGAGCTGGATGACGAGATTGCCGCGCGCCTCCAGCCGCGTCCTGCACGCCTCGATCAGCTCACGGTTGAATCCCAGGCCGTCTCCGGGCGCATAGATCGCATGTTCCGGCTCCTCGCGGCACGCGCCTGCAGCGGGTCCTCGCGAGCGCGCCTCGGCGTGGTAAGGGAGGTTCGCGACAACGAGGTCGAGCTCGCCCGGCACCGGCTCGAGTAGATTGCCGAGCAGCACCTCTACCCGCTCCTGCAGCCCGTGCCTTGCGACATTCGCGCGGGCGAGCCCAACCGCAGCCTCGCTGTCGTCGGTCGCCCAGATCCGGGCGCCTGGAGCCCGCGAGGCAATCGCAACCGCCACAGCACCTGAGCCGGTACCGACATCGGCGACAAAGACCGACCGCGTGCCGATGCATTCGACCGCCCGGTCGACGAGCGCTTCTGTCGTCGGGCTCGGCGTCATCACCACGCCCGGCCAGGTAAGGATCCTCACGCCGCCGAACGCAACCTCGGCCGGCGGATCCTCCGGGCCAAGGCCGCCGCCCTCGTATTCCCACACACCGAGACGGGCGCGCCGCAGGCTCGCAGCTTCTAACGCCCGCATCTCGCTTCCGTGCGGCTCTTCGTCGCTGCGTGTCATCGCCGGGCGAACCTGCGACCGTGCTCGGTCGCGGCAGCGGCGGCGATATAGCCGAGCCCGCACTCCGCCGCGATGTTCGGATGGGCGTCCATCAGCTCTCATTCCGTGACCGGACCAGAGGTTCAGCGGATGGCGACGGCGGAACGACGACGTGGCTGACCTCGAGCGGCGTCAGTGCGCGCGCCTTGGCCAGTAGCCCATGCTCGAGCCAGTACGAGTCCTGTTCGGTCGAGGTCGCGAGCAACACATGCGTCGCGGGGAAGGTTGTGAGCGCGCCGGCGATCGACTCCAGCGGGTCGTCGCTGCCGACTGCTCCAGTTACCGCGACACCGCGCTGGCTGAGCAGGCCCACCGCGAGCCGCACACGATCATCGGCTTCCCGCGATTCGCTTGCCTCGTCGTTCGTCAGGTAGTGCAGGTGAGAGACGCGCACCGGCACCACCAGGTGGACCGCGACTGCGCCGTCGAGTCGCGAGTCGATCGCCTTCCACAGTCCGGGTGAACCGCAGTGCTCGTCGGCGACGACCAAGAGCCGCGTTTGACCATCGGTCGCGGCGGCAGGCTCCGGACGGCTGACCCGCAGGCGCGGAAAGGCGACCGCCGCCACCGTCGCCAATGCGACGACAATCGCGCAGACAACGGCAAAGCCAACCCAGCCAAGTAGCGGCGGGCGAAGGAGGAACGCGACAAGAAGCGACGCCCCGAGCAGCAACACGCCGGTCGACGCGAACAACGCGACGACGCTGTCTTGGCGATCGAGCTGCGGATGAGGCCAGTCGCGTTCAAACCAGAGTCCCGGTCGCGATCTGCAGCCTCGACCTACGTTGGGGGGAAGTCCAGAACCTCGGATCTCCTGCATCGGATATCAATGTGCCCGTTCCGCGGCGAACCCAACCGTTTGCTGCCGCGCCTCTTCGTGCAGCGTCTGCGACCGGAAGGAGCCTCGCGCTAGACTCAGTGGCACGGCGCCTCAAATGAGTGGCTTCGTGATGGTAGGCGGTGCCACAGGAATCGGCGCCGCGAGAGGCCGATCTTCAGCAGAGATAGGTCGGGCAGTTTGTCGGCGCCGACGTGACAGCCGTCGATGCGGACTAGCACTGAGGAGGGCGGAAGATGGACATGCTCGCGGCCGATCGCTCTCCTGCGCCAGAGGCTCGCCTCGTCGATGGGTGCATCGAGAGTCGACGCGTGCTCGTCGCGGCCCCTCACCGATGTGACCAGGGGGACGTCCGACGTCTAGATGCGTCGGACTTCCCCCGCAACTCTTGCGTGTCGCGTTCGTCGACGTCACCGTTCTCGATCTCCAGCTTCGACTTCGTCAAGATGTTCGTCGGCGTTGGCGCGAGCGGGGTGCGCGACCCTGTTCACAGAGGCCAGGGAGGCGGCGTCATGCGTCATGTCAGCCACGGCCAAGCGCTCGGCGTGACCGTTTCGCTACCGACCGAGGACCGCTGCGTGACGTCCCGCGCCGCCCAGATGGACCAGCTCGCGATGACGCGCGGTGGCCGCGCGGCCGAGGAGTTCGTCACTCCTGCGAGGCGAGCCCGGGCTCGACGTGCTGGCAGACGACACGCCGCCAGAGCGGACCAGGAGCGCGAAGGAGCCGCACAAACGCATTTGCAAACCAGCGATCGAGCCGCGCGCGCCCCGACGTTACGGTCGTACCGCGAGCCAACGTGACGACCTCCACTCCTGAGTCGCGCCGCCCGCGCTCTCCGCTGTCTTTGGTTCTTCGTCCGCGCGCGCCGTTCAGGCTCGACCTGACCGTCTGGGCGCTACGGCGTCGAGCACGGAACGATGTCGACCGCTGGGACGGATCGACATACCGTCGTGTGCTCGTTCTCGACAACGCACCAGTCGAAGTCGCGGTGACCCAAGACGGCGGCGCGGAAGCGCCCGTCCTTCACGTCACTTGGCACAGCACCGGAAACGCGACCAACGCGGAACCGGATGTCCGCGCCGCGCTCGACAGGATGCTTTCGCTCGACCTGGACATCGACCCCTTCTACACCCTCGCTGCCGGCGATCCGGCGCTCGCAGCGCTCGCCGGGCGCTTCCGTGGGCTGCGTCCTCCTCGCTTTGCGAGCGTGTTCGAGTGTCTCGTGAACGCGATCGCGTTGCAGCAGCTCTCGCTCGACGCCGGCCTGACCCTCGTGAATCGGCTGTCACACACCTACGGCGCCTGCTCTTCGGCAGCAGGCGATCGCATGTACGCGTTCCCGCAACCGGCGAAGCTCGCGGTCGCCGAACCAGGCTCGATTCGCGCGCTCGGCTTCAGCCTCCGCAAGGCGAACACGATCGTCGCTATCGCAGAAGCGGCCACCAGAGGCGGCCTCGAGCTCGAGTCACTTGCGAGCCGTGACGACAAGCAGGTCGTCGAGACCCTGACGCAGATCGCGGGAATCGGGCGCTGGAGCGCCGAGTACACCCTTCTGCGAGGGGTTGGGCGGCTGTACGTCTTCCCGGGCGACGACGTGGGCGCGCGAAAGAACCTCGCGCGCTGGCTCGGCCTCGCAGAGCCGCTCGACTACACCGGCGTCCAACAGGCCGTTCGCGGCTGGCGTCCCTACGCAGGCCTCGTCTACTTCCACCTTCTGCTCGACCGGCTCGCGGCACGCGGCGACGTCGAATAGGTCTTGCGCTGTCCTACGCCACAAGTGCGCCGCAGACATACAGCCGACCGTCCCGCGCCTCGGCTTCGAGCCACGGCTTGTGCTCTTGCCGTTTGCCTGGCCCGAGAAGATGCACGACCTGTTCGCCGCGCGTGTGCAGGAGCTCCGCGATCAGGCGCCGGTGGCACCGCCACCAAAGCGTCTCCGAGCACATGAAGCACGGCGCCGGCTCCGCCAGTGCCTCGGCGAGCGCCGCCTGCCACCGCTCTGTGCCCATCCGGGCGGCATAGCTGCGGAACGCAGCCACGCGGAGACAGCCGAACGCTGCCTCGCCAGGTTCACCGGCGAGGCGGCCGCCGAGCTCGACCGCGTGCCGATAGGCGATCCCGCCTTCCTCGAGCACCGTTCTGAGCGCTGGCCCGTTGAATTGGGGGTTGTGACGCGAGCCGGGAAACCGCCGCACATCGATCAGCGTGCCGACGCCGGCCTCGCGGACAACCGCGACGAGCTCCTCCGCGGGCCGAGTCCCATGCCCGATCGTCCAGACGATCACCGCGCCAACGTGTTTACTCCGGCCGGTCGGCGGTCGTATCGGGCGACTGAATCGGCTCGGTGACGGCGTTGGTCGGGAGGTGCTGGTCGTGCTCTTTTTCCGACTCGGTGTTGTGTTTCGCTCCAGGCCACGGCGCCAGGAGCAGCAGCAGCCGTGCGTCGGCGTGAGCGCGCACCGCGTGGTGTTCGCCGGGGTCGAAGCTCACAAGCGTTCCGGCCTCGCACTTCACGGTTTCCCCGCTGCACTCGATCGAGACCCGGCCGGTGACTACCTCGACGACGGCTCGCTCGCGAACGTGATGGTCGCCGAGTTCCTCCCCACTTCGCAGGTCGATCACGACCGCTCGACACTCGGGCGAGGTGAACAGCACGCGCGGCATCTGCTGGCCTGCCCGCAGCACGCGCGGCGCGTCGGCGCCAGGTTCACGCGCTGTTCGCTTTTCCGACGAGGGTTCCAGCGAGCGGAGATCCCAGCGCTTCACGGTTGCAGCTTCGCAGAATCGCTGTTGTGGCCGCCGCCCATCACAAAGTCACAGCTTCTTCTCCACCATCGCCAGCGGTGACCTTTGCTCCGACAGCTCGCCAGTCGCCGCCGCCGCACATCGGACAGATCGAGAGCGGGTGCGAGACGACGGCACCATAGCCGCAGCCGTGGCAGCGAATCTCGCGGCGCTGTTTCGTCCGCGGCGAGTCGGGCGGCCTCAGCGCCGACGCCAAGCCGGACGCACTCGCGGCAATCGGTCCCTGCAGGGGACGCTCGCCTCCCGCAGTAGATGCGGCCGGGTGGAAACTGCTCGGCACGCTGCTCTAGCGTCGAGAGAGCTGCGGTTCTTACGGATCCGGGTCGTGCTGCCGGTGAGAGAGCGTCGGCCGCGCAGCGATCCGCCCGCTTATCCCGCCGGTTGCCGGCGTGCCGGCGCCCGTCCTGGCGGCTGTTTGGGCGTTCCGTACGTGGGCGGTGCTGGGATCGGGCGCGTCGCCGGTGTCTCCATCGTGAGGTTGACGGTTTCGTTGTGATGGGTGATCTCTAGCGGCGCTCCTTCGAGGAGTGAGTAGCGAGCCTGTTGGGGTTCGACCTCGACCTTCAGCCGTCGCCCGCGGAAGCAGAGGCCGAAGGCGAGGCGGCTGAGCCGCTCGGGCAGCCGGGGCGCGAAGGTCAGTGAGCCGTTGTGATCGCGCATGCCTCCGAAGCCGGCGACGGCGACGATCCAGGCGCCGGCGAGCTAGGCGATGTGGAGGCCGTCGCGGGTGTTGTGCTCGAGGTTGTCGAGGTCGATCAGGGCGGCTTCGCCGAAGTAGTCGTAGGCGAGCTCGAGGTGTCCGACCTCGGCCGCGATCACTGCTTGGGTGCAGGCCGAGAGGGAGGAGTCGCGGACGGTCAGCGTCTCGTAGTAGGCGAAGTCGCGGGCCTTCTCCTCCTGGCTGAACGCGTCGCCGCGCAGGTGTAGGGCGAGGACGAGGTCGGCCTGTTTGAGGACCTGCTTGCGGTAGAGGTCGAAGTAGGGGAAGTGCAGCAGCAGCGGGTACTGCTCCGGCGTCGTGTTCGTGAAGTCCCAGACCTGATGCTCGGCGAAGGCCTCGGCCTGCGGGTGGACACCCAGCTTCTCGTCGTAGGGGATGAAGATCGCTTTGGCGGCGTCGCGCCAGGCGGCCGCTTCCTCCGGGTCGACGCCGAGCTCGCCGGCGCGCTCCGGTTGGCGTTCGGCCGCGTCGGCGGCCGAGCTGAGGTTGTGTTGTGCCATCAGGTTTGTGTAGACGTTGTTGTCGGCGATCGCGCTGTATTCGTCGGGGCCGGTGACGCCGTCGATCCGAAACCGGCCTTGGCTGTCGTGGTGGCCGAGTGAGCGCCACAGCCGTGCCGTCTCGACCAGCAGCTCGAGCCCGGCCTCACGTTCGAACGCGTCGTCGGCGGCGGCGGCTTGGTAGCGGGCGAGCGCATGGGCGATGTCCGCATTGACGTGGAAGGCGGCGGTCCCGGCCGGCCAATAGCTGGAGCATTCCTCGCCGGCGATCGTGCGCCAGGGGAAGGCGGCGCCTTCAAGCCCGAGCTGCTTGGCCCGGTCGCGGGCAAGGCCGAGCGTCGCGTGGCGCCAGCGCAGGGCGTCGCGTGCGGCGTCGGGGACGGTGTAGGTGAGGACGGGCAGGACGAACGTCTCGGTGTCCCAGAAGGCATGCCCGTTGTAGCCGGGCCCGGTCAGTCCTTTGGCTGCGATCGCGCGCCGCTCGCCTCGGGCGCCCGCTTGCAGGGTGTGGAAGAGCGCGAAGCGCACCGCTTGCTGCAGCTCGGCGTCGCCCTCCAACTCGACGTCGGCGCGCTCCCAGAAGTCGTCCAGGTAGCCGCGCTGGCCGGCGAGCAGCCCTTCCCAGCCGGTGTAGCGCGCCTCGGCCAGGGCGGCGGCGACCTGATCGCGCAACGCGGCCGTCGAGCGCTGGCTCGACCAGCCGTAGGCGAGAAACTTGACCAGGCGCAGCTTCTGACCCGGCTCCAGCTCGGCGGTGATCGTGACGCGTCCGAGGTCGGAGTCGCTCTCCGCTTGACCGGTCTTGGTGCCGGGCGGGCCTTCGACGATGTGGTCCATGCCTGCGGCCATTCGCAGCCCGCTTCCTTCGGTGGAGTGGACGAGCACGACCCTCGTGTCACGGCCGGAGTGCTGCTCGGCGCGAAGCAAGAACTTGACGCGCGCGGCCGTGCGGGGATCGTCGGACCAGTACGGCAGCGGCTCGTTGGCGACGAGCTCCGACTGCAGCACGAGCCGCGCCGGACGCTCGAGTGGTTCGATCTCGTAGAGCACCGCGGCGACCGCCCGCACGAACGAGACCATCCGCACGGACGTGATGTGGACGGCGCGGCCGGCGGGCGAGCGCCACTCGACCCGCCGTCGCAGCACGCCTGCCCGGAAGTCGAGTGTGCGCTCGTGATTCTTCAGCTCGCCGAAGCGGACGTCGAAGGGCTCGTCGTCGACAAGCAGACGGATGATCGTGCCGTTGGTCACGTTGGCTACCACCTGCCCCGCCTCCGGGTAGCCGTAGCCTGTCTCGGCGTACGGCAGCGGGCGCGTCTCGTAGAGACCGTTCAGATAGCTGCCGGGCAGGCCGTTGGGCTCGCCTTCGTCCAGGTTCCCGCGCAGCCCGATGTGGCCGTTCGCGAGCGCAAACACCGATCCCGACTGGGCCAGCACGTCGAGGTTGAGCTCGGTCTCGCGCAGCGCCCACGGCTCGACGCTGAAGGACGGATGGTCGATCACGAGTCGAGCAGTTCCGCCAGGTCGGTGACGACGACGTCGGCGCCGTGCGCGCGCAGCTCGTCGGCCTGCCCGACCTGGTCGACGCCGACCACGCAGACAAAGCCGCCCGCCCGTCCTGCAGCGACGCCGGCCAGGGCATCCTCGAACACGGCCGCTTGGCCGGGCTGAACGCCGAGCGAGCGCGCACCGGCCAGGAAAGTGTCCGGGGCCGGCTTGCCTTCCAGGTGGTCGCGCTCCGCGACGATGCCGTCGATCCGCTGTTCGAACAGATCCTCGATCCCCGCCGCGACCAGCACCTCGCGGCAGTTGCTGCTCGACGAGACGACCGCCCGGCGCAGACCGGCCGCTCGCGCGGCGCGAACGTAACGAACCGAGCCCTCGTAGGCCTCGACACCTTGTTCGTGGATCATGCGCAAAACGATCTCGTTCTTGCGGCTGCCGAGCCCCACAACGGTCTCCGCTGCAGGCGGATCGCTCGACTTGCCCTCGGGAAGGTCGATGCTGCGCGCCGCAAGAAACGCGCGCAGACCGTCAGAGCGCGGCAAGCCGTCGACGTACTCATCGTAGTCGGCAACCGGATCGAACGGCACAAACTTCTCGGCGCTTTGTGTGGCCCGCTCGCGTAGGAAGGCGTCGAACATCTCCTTCCAGGCCGCGGCATGGACCTTCGCCGTCTGCGTCAGCACCCCGTCCAGATCGAACAGGCAAGCCCGCACACCATCAGGCAAACCGAGCATCGAGCAAGCTTACGACGCCGCGCACGCGAGCGTAGCGGAGGGTAAGAAGGACGGGCGAGGCGACGCTAAAAGAAGCGTGACGCACACGGTGCATCAACCATCGACGGCGCTGCCGGCGTCCGGCCATGCGAGCCGCCTGGTTGAAGTTGCGATTGCGACTCCGATCGAGGCCGAGCTGGTCGCGTCGATCCGCGCCGTCAGCGAACGGGTCTCGCTGCTCTACCAGCCGGAGCTGCTCCCACCCACTCGTTATCCGGAGGATCATCGCGGCGTCGCGGGCTTCCGCCGCGACGCGAAGGCGGAAGGCCGCTGGCAGGGGTTGCTCGCGCGCGCGGAGGTGCTGTTTGGGATTCCGGACGACTCGCCGCAGGGGCTGGCAGCGGTCATGCGCGGCAGTCCGCGCCTGCGCTGGGTGCAAGGCACCGCCGCCGGCACGGGCGAACAGCTGAAGGCGGCCGGCCTGAGCAAGGACGAGCTCGAGCGGGTCACCGTCACGAGCGCGAGCGGCGTACACGTCGGACCGCTGGCCGAGTTCTGCCTGCTCGGGCTGCTGGCGTTCACCAAGGGCTTGCCGCGGC
>JACDGR010000105.1 GCA_013821525.1 Actinomycetota bacterium | reverse complement strand
ATCCAGACCCGCGACGAGACGCTCTACCTTCGTGCCGACGTCGATGTCGATCTCTTCCGATCCGCGGGCGCTGACGCCCGCCGCATGGGCACGCGGGCCGCCTACCAGGTGGCGTTTGCTCTCTACAGCGGGGAGCTGCTGCCGGAGAACCGCTACGACGATTGGGCCGCAGCACCTCGCGAAGAGCTCGCGGCGCTGGCTGCCGATCTGCAGCAAGAATCGGATGCGCTCGGCGACACGAAGCTGTTCGGCCTTCCGGCCGATACGAGTTCGTTCATCGGTCGTGCGCGCGAGCTGGCGGAGTTGCGAGCGTTGTTGCGACGCACCCGGTTGCTCACCTTGTCCGGCACGGGAGGTACCGGAAAGACGCGACTCGCGCTCGAGCTCGCGCGCAGCGCGGAATCGGACTATGGCGCTGGTGCGGCCATTGTCGAGCTCGCAACTCTCACCGACCCGCGCCTGATTCCCGAGGCGATGGCCGCCGCGCTCGACGTGCGCCCGCTGCCGCAGCAGGAGCTCGTCGACGCCCTCGTCGTCTTCCTCGCACAGCGCACGATGCTGCTCGTGCTCGATAACTGCGAGCACGTTCTTGCAGCGACCGCCGCGCTCGTCAACACGCTGCTCCGCGGCGCGCCGCAGCTCACGATCCTCACCACCAGCCGCGAGCCTCTGCGCGTGCCTGGAGAGATCGTCTTTCGGGTGCCGTCGCTCGGAATCCCCAATCCGAACCAGGTGCAGGGGCCGGAACAGCTCCTCGAGTACGAATCGGTCTCGCTTTTCGTGGCGCGCGCGGCCGCTGCTGCGCCGAGTTTCGTGCTCGACGATGACAACGCCGCTGACGTCGCACGCATCTGCCTGCGCCTCGACGGCCTTCCACTCGCGCTCGAGCTCGCTGCGGGCCGTCTCGGCGCGTTGAGCCCGGAGGCGATTGCATCTCGTCTCGACGACCGTTTTCAACTGCTGCGCTCCGGCAGCCAGGCCGCGCCGACGCGTCAGCAGACGCTATCGGCGACCTTGCAGTGGAGCCACGACCTTCTCGAAACGGACGAGAAAGTGCTCTTTCGCCGACTGGGCATCTTCGCCGGCGGCTGCGAGCTCGAGGCTGTTGAGGAAGTGTGTGTCGGGGACGGTCTCAGCTCTGGCGAGATTGCGGATGCGCTTGCCCGCCTGGCGGAGAAATCGCTCGTGGTGGTCGACGACCCGCGTGGCGGCCGCCGCTACCGCCTGCTCGAGACGGTTCGCATGTACGCCCGCGAACGGCTGGATGAGTCGGACGAGCGACCGACACTTGCACAGCTGCATGCGGGCTGGGCGCTGGAGCTCGCCGCGCGCCAGCAGGGATCGCCGAGGCTCGACCCCGAGCGGGAAAACCTGCGCGTCGCACTCGACACGCTGCTGGCGCAGGCGCCGCGGGAGGCGCTTCGACTCTGTGTTTCGCTACTGCCATTCTGGTTGCGGCGGATCGAGCTCGACGAGGCGAGCCGCCGTTTCGAGCAGGCGCTGGCAGCCGCCGATGACCGCACGGCTCTCGCTGCTGAGGCGCTGCTCGCCGCATCGGCCATCCGCTTCAGAGCCGGCGCCCTTCCGGAGGGCGTGCCCCTCGCCGAACGGAGCCGCGCGCTCGCCGAGGAGGTCGGGGACTCCTACCAGGAATGGCGAGCGCTGCAGTTTCTCGGTGAGTTCGGGATTGCCGCCGACGACATCGACGCCGCGACGCCCTGGCTCGAGCGCGCGCTCGAGCTTGCACGGCGGGAGGGGTTCGCGGCTGCAGAGGCAGTCAGCATCCACTCGCTTGGGGTTGCGGCGTGGATCGTGGGCGACCTCGAGTCGGCCGACAAGCTGATCGCCCGCAGCATCGGCGACCTACGCGCCCTCTCCGGATCGGGTGACACAGTGCCCTCGCTGTTGAACATTGCCGAGATTCGGCCGGAGGACGCGCAGGGCCGCCCCGGCGTCCGTCACCTGTTCCAGGACACTCTGCAGCCGTTCGTCGAGGTTTCGTGCGATGCCGCCGCGAGCTATGCGATCGCCAATCAAGCGGGCATAGCCCGTCTCCGGCATGACTTGCCGCGCGCATGGAACCTGCTCGACGAGAGCGAAGCCCGATTCCGGACCGCGGGGGACGACGCAGGGCTCTCGACCGTGCTCGTGCGGCGCGCGTATACCTCTCTGGCCGCCGGCGAGGTCACGAGGGCACACCATGACCTCGAGGCCGCCCGCCAACTGCGGGCGGGGCTCAGTGACCGGAGAGGACTTGGGCTCGTCCTCTCGGGGCTCGGCCTCGTCGAGACCGCGCTCGGGAACTTCGACGTCGCCGAGGCGCGCCTTGCCGAGGCGCGGGACACCTTCCGCCGCGCCGGCGACCGCTGGGGGCTCGCGAGCACGCTCTGGCGCACGGCGGATCTCGCGTTCGCGCGAAAGGATCTCGACGCCGCTGAAGCTGCGCTCGAGGAGGCGCACGTCGTGCTGGAGGTCACGCACCGCGAGCGCTGGCTTGCTAGCACGCTCGTCGGCCTCGCGGAGGTCGCAATGCTTCGTGGCGACCCGGATCGTGCGGCTGGGTTCTTAAGGGATGCGCGTCAGCGTTATGCGGCGCGCGACGACCTGGGCGGCGTCGCGAGCATCGACGAGCGATTGGAGTCCGTCGCTAAGGCCGCGCTAAGGGACGGCGAAGACACTCGAGATATCACTCGTTCCACAGCAACGACGAAAGGACGGAAGTCATGAGCCAGACCATCACGCCCGTGCTCGGCGAGGCGACGATCCAGGAGCTCCGCGAAGCAGTGCGAGGTGCGATCCTGACTCCGAGCGACAGTGGCTACGCCGAGGCAGTTCGTATCTGGAACGGCGCCCACGACAGTCGGCGCCCGGCGCTCCTCGTGCGGTGTACGGGCGCCGCCGACGTGATCGCAGCAGTCGGCTTCGCCCTGAGCAACCACCTCCCGGTCGCGGTGCGGGGCGGCGGTCACAGCGTCGCGGGCTTCTCGACCTCGGACGGCGGCATCGTTATCGATCTGTCCGCGATGAACGGCGTGCGGGTCGACCCGGAATCGCGGGTTGCGACGGTCGGCGGAGGAGCGGTCTGGGCCGATGTCGATCACGAGACGCAGGCACATGGGCTCGCGACGACCGGAGGGCTCGTCTCCTCGACCGGCGTCGCCGGCTTCACGCTCGGCGGTGGCATCGGGTGGCTGATGCGCAAGCACGGGCTCGCCTGCGACAACCTGATCGGGGCCGACGTCGTCACTGCCGACGGCCGGCTCGTCCACGTGAGCGAGACCCAGAACGCCGACCTGCTCTGGGGCCTGCGTGGCGGCGGTGGCAACTTCGGGATCGTCACGCAGTTCGAGGTTCGGCTGCACAGCGTGGGGCCGGTTGTCTACGCCGGCCCGATCTTCTACTCGGCCGACGCCGACCGCGATCTACTGCAGGTATTCCGCGAGTGGGCTCCGGAGGCGCCCGATCAGATCACGGGCCTCGTCAACCTGACGACAGCCCCACCGCTGCCCGTGATCCCGGAGGAGTGGCACGGCAAGAAAGTTGCCGCGTTCATCGCCGTCTCTACTGGGCCGATCGATGCAGGCGACGCGCTCGTGCGGGAGTTCCGCAACGTAGCGACGCCGATCGCCGACCTGCTCGGGCCGATGCCGTATAACGTGATCCAGACGCTGATCGATCCGCTCTGGCCCAAGGGCATCAACGCGTACTTCAAGGCGACGAATCTCGCGCGCCTGGACGAAGCGTTGATCGATCAGCTCGTCGACCTGCACCTCGATGCGCCGGGTCCGCAATGCGAGATCCATGTCCACCAGATGGGCGGTTCGGTTTCACGTGTGCCCGAAGACGCAACGGCCTTCGCGGAGCGCTCGATGCCGTACGTCCTCAATGCGGTCACCGGCTGGCATGACGCCGCCGAGGGCCAGGCGCATGAAGACTGGGCGCGAGCGGTGAACGCGGCGGCGGAGCCGGCCTCGACTGGGCGGGCATACGTCAACTTCCTCTCCGATCCGGGCGGTGCGCGTGCGGCGTACGGACCATCGACCTACGACCGCCTCGTCGCGCTGAAGGACGAGTTCGACCCGAGCAACGTGTTCGCGCTCAACCAGAACATCGCACCGAACGCATAGCGCGCGAAGCCGGGATGAGGTGCAATCGAGCGCTTCGTCCCGGCCAGTGCTTTTCCGCCGCTTCGGCCAAGACGAGGCGGGACTTCCGGGTGGGGCGCCCGGCGTCCGAATCGTCCACGGTCTGACCAGATGAAGGCGCTGCTCGCCCTATCGCTCGTCTGCACGACGCTGACAGTCGTCCCGTCGCTGGGCGCAGCCGAGGGCGCACGCGGTGCGCTGCGCGTGGATGTGGGGGAGTGGAGCGTCGTTCCCGCGTTCGGGCTGGTCTCTGCGGGAACGGGCCGGATCGTCGCGCGCAACCTCGGCGAGGAGCCGCACGAGCTCGTGCTCGTTCGAACACCTCGGTTTGCACAACGTTTCCCCTTGCAGGGTGATCATGCGATTCTCGTGCCGGTTGCATCGAGCGGCGTCATCGCACCGGGCGGGACGGTCTCGTTCGTAGTCTCGGTGAAGCGCGGCTCCTACGCGCTGGTGGACAACCTTCCCTGGCACTACTGGAAGGGAACCACCGTTGCCTTTGCAGTTCGCTAGGCGACCAGCCGGCGATTGCGCCGTCCACAGAGTTATCAACAGCGGCGCGATCCTGGGGAAAGCTCGCGGTTACTGGCTCGTGCCGATGCGCTGTGCGAGCGCGCCCAGGAACGAGCGTTCCGCTTCCGGTACCTCGCGCGGGATCGCCGGCGGTGCACCGTCGATCTGGTCGCTGACGGCCGCACGTTCGTGCCACCGTGCACGTTCCAGCTCGTCGACGTAGTCGACGAGCATCCGAATCGCGCGACCCGCTGCCCGCAGCTCATCGCTGGCGCCAGATTGCTCGAGGCCGACGCCCCAATCCTGCAGAACATCGACTTGCGCCCGGGTAAGCACCGCCCGAGTTTAGTTGGTTGACCCGTGATTCGGGCGTTCTCCTCTAGGAAATCGCGTCGGGCTCCTCGTTGTCGACGATCTGCAGGGACGATGCGCGCACGTCCGTCAGGTGACGCTTCTGAATCGGTAGGCCCCAGCTCGTCAGCTCGCGGACCCCCGGATGGCGCGCGCGCTTGTTGAAGCGGGCGAGGATCTCCCAGTGTCCGACCTCTCCTGCCTCGGCCATCGTCAGGAACTCGAGACCGTCGAGCGTGTCGGACTCCTCATCGAGATAGGTCTCCATCATCTCCGCGCCCTTCTCCTTGACCGAGCGTGCTTCCTTGAGAATCGCGGACTTCTTGCCTTCGAACGTGCCGGCGATCTCCTTGCCGCGCTGCTCGGCCTCTTTGGCCTCACCGTGCATCTTGTTCAGGCTCTCGACGAGTCCGGGCCGCTTATCAGCCCGCGCGAGCTTTGCGACGCTCTTCGTTGCGGCCTGAGCTGCCATCGCCAGGCCGATCACTTCTCCGAGCTTTGTCTCGAGATTCGTAAGTTCCGCCAAGGTGATCCCTTCAGTTGCTGACTAGGTACGCATGGAATGCCCCGCAGCCGCTGCCGGTAATCAGGAGAGGTGCGGCCCGGGCCGGCGTCGGAGCCTATGATGGAGGATGGCACGTTACGTGACGACGATTCAATCGACGCTTCCGGTTGCCGAAGCGTTCGCATACATGGCCGAATTTTCGAACGCGCAACACTGGGATCCGAGCGTCGAGACGGCGACGCGCACCACGACAGAGCCGGTCGAGACCGGCGCCGGATTCGACCTCGTCGTTCGGTTCGCGGGTCGCAAGGTGCCGATGCACTATTCGGTCGTCTCCTACGCTGAGCCACGGCTCGTGGTGCTCGAGGCGCTTCAGCCGACGTTCGTCTCGCGCGACACGATCACCGTCGCTCCCGACGGGGAAGGATCGAGCGTGCACTACGACGCGCTACTCGAGTTCAAGGGGGCGGCGGGTCGCGTGCTCGATCCGCTCCTGCAGCTGATCTTCAACCGGACGGGTGACAAGGCTGCAGGCGGAATGCGCACCGCCCTCAACCCGTGAACGCGCGTCGCGTCGTCGACGCAGCTCTCGAAAAGACAGTTGTCGGCAGCTTCACCCGCGTCGGGTACGACGCACGGCGCCGTCTCTACGACTGGACGCCGCTCGACGAGTTGCGGCTCGACGGGAAGACGGTCCTGATCACGGGCGCGACCTCCGGCCTCGGTCGCGAAGCGGCGACGCTGCTCGCCGCACAGGGAGCGCACCTCTGTCTCGTCGGGCGCAGCCAGGAGAAGCTCGACCGCGCATGCGCAGAGCTTCCAGGCTCGGAGACGCTGGCCGCCGACCTCTCCTCGCTCGCGGAGACCGCAGCGCTCGCCGACCGCTTCGCCGCGACCCGGCAGACCCTCGACGTGCTCGTGCTGAACGCGGGAGCGTTGACGCACGAGTACACCCTGACCCCAGAAGGCTACGAGGCGACGTTCGCGACGCAGGTGCTCTCCCAGTTTCTCCTGATCCGCAAGCTGCTTCCCCTCTTGGAAGCAGCTCTCGACGGCCGCGTGATCGTCGTCGCCTCGGGCGGGATGTATCTCGAACGGCTCGATGTCGATGCGCTGCAGCCGACGGAGGCGGCCTATGACGGCGTCAAGGCGTACTCGCGCACCAAGCGTGCGCAGGTCGCACTCGCAGAGGAGTGGACGGGACGGCTCGCGGGCACGAACGTGACCGTGAACACCATGCATCCCGGCTGGGCGGACACGCCCGGCTTGCGCAGCGGTCTCCCCGGGTTCAGCCGCGCGCTCGCTCCAGTCCTCCGTTCGCCCGAGCAGGGCGCCGACACGATCGCCTGGCTCGCGGCGGCGCCCGAGGTTGCCGGACGCAGCGGCCTCTTCTTCCTCGATCGCCGCGCTCGTCCGACGCACCGCCGGCGCAGCACGCGACGGCTCGACGAGGCGCAAGAGCGGGCGCGCCTCTGGGAGCTTTGTCAGAACGCGACAGATTCGTTCAGCGGACGCGACAGCGTTAGCTGAACGTCGCGCAGCGCGCGCACTCTGAAGCCCGCCTCGCAGAACGCGAGGTAGAAATCCCACGTCCGCACGAAGGTGTCGTCGTAGCCGAGCGCGAGGACGTCGTTGATCCGCTCGTGGAAGTTCGCGCGCCAGCGGCGCAACGTCTCGGCATAGTGCGGGCCGATCTCGTGCACGTCGAGCATCGTCAGCCGGGACGACGCCGTCGCCGCCTTCGTCAGCGCGGTCAGCGAGGGAATCAGGCAGCCCGGGAACACGTACTGCTCGATCCAGTCGGGTGAGCGGCGGTAGCGGTCCCAGCGGTCGTCGGGAATCAGGATCGTCTGCACGCACGCGATCCCGCCGGGCGCGAGCACGCGGTCGATCGTCGCGAAGTACGTGCCGAACTGCTGCTCCCCGATCGCCTCGAGCATCTCGATCGACGCGACCTTCGTGTACCGGCCGTCGTGCTCGCGGTAGTCCTCTTCCACGATCTCGACTCGGTCGGCGAGGCCGGCGGCCGCGACGCGCTCGCGGGCGAGCCGTGCCTGCTCGGCAGAGATCGTCAACCCGGTCATACGGCAGCCCGTGGTCTGCGCTGCGTGCAGCGCAAAGCCGCCCCAGCCACAGCCGATCTCGAGCACATGATCGTCGGGGCCGAGCTGAAGCTGGTCACAGACGCGCTGCAGCTTGGCGCGCTGCGCGTCGGCCAACGTCGAACCCTCGTGCTCGAACACCCCGCACGAGTACGTCATCGTCTCGTCGAGCATCAACTCGAAGAGCTCGTTGCCGAGGTCGTAGTGGTAGGCAATGTTGTGACGTGCGCGCAGGAGGCCGTTGCGCCTGTTCGGCCGAGGTCGTGCCTCGACCAGCCGTCGGACGTTCCCGTTGCGCGCGACGGCAGCCTCGGAGTTCCGCAGGAGCAGCTCGAACAGGCCGACGAGATCGTCGGTATCCCACTCGCCCGCCGTGTACGACTCGCCGAAACCGACCTTGCCGCGCGTCGCGAGCCGGCGAAACAGCGCACGGTCGTGGATCTCCAAGGCCACCGGCCGTCCGGTGCCGAACGTTCGCGTCGAGCCGTCGGGGAGCCCGACGACGAGCGTGCCGCTCTCGAGGTGGCGGAGCTCGCGCTCCAGCACGGCGACCGCGAACCGGTCGACGAGCGGCGCGCGCGTCTTCGGCGCCGTCCGCAAGCTGCGCTCGACGCTACTCACCCGCGCACCGATCCTTCCCCCGGTACGAACGCAGGCTTGTGGTGGAAAGGCACGTGCTTCAGCCACAGCGAGACCGCCTGGCGGTGAATGAGCGTCGTCACCTGCAGCGGCATCAGGGGGTAGCGTACGAGCGATCGCGCAACCGAGGCGTTCGTCAGCTCTCGGCGTCTGCCATGGAGAACGGCCGTGAACGGCTTCGTCGATCCCTCGCGCACGTTGATCCGCGACCACACGCTGTCGGTCGGCTGCGAGAACGCCCACTCATACGACTGGTCGAGGCCGAAGAACGGCGAGACGTGTAGGCGCTTGTCGTGCTCGTATTGCGGGCCGGGGCCGCGCAGCACCTCGGGCAGTCGCTCGCCGAACGTGTTGCTGAGCTCGGCGACCATGCAGGCGAGCGAGCCGTCCGCGCGATAGCACCAGTAGAACGAGACCGGGTTGAAGACGTAGCCGAGCACGCGCGGCTGTGTGAGCACGACGACTCGTTCGACCGACGGGTCGGCGACGAGCTCCAGCACTGCGTCCTTGGCCGACGGTCCACCGTCGAAGTGATCGCTGTCGCGGAACGTCACGACGTTACGGCGGTTGTGCGAGAAGAGTGCGAGGCGCACGTCGAGCTCCGGCAGCTCGTCCAGGTCGAGCAGCCAGTACGACACCGGGTAGGTGAAGACATTCTTGACGGGCGTGCGCCGCGCATGCATCAGCGTGCCCTCGTAGAGCGCCGATTTCACCAGGTGACTCCCATCGCCTCTGCTGCTCGGATTCCCGATGCGAGCCCGTCCTCGTGGAAGCCGTTCCCGTGATGTGCGCCTGCGTACCACGTGTGTCGCACGCCGGCGAGCCGCGGCAGTTCACGCTGGGCGGCGATGCTTGCGGCAGTGAAGAGCGGATGCTCGAACGTCCCTCGGTCGACCACGTGCTCCTCGGCCACGTTCCCGTTCAGGGTCAAGCACCAGTCCGTGTCGCCCTCGATCGTCTGCAGCCGGTTCAGGTAGTAGGTCATCGTCGGCTTGCCATTCTCACCCACCCGGTAGTTCCACGATGCACGTGCGGCGCGCGTCGCCGGCAAAAACCTCGCATCCGTGTGGAGAATCGCGTCGTTCGTCGTGTACTCGAAGGCGCCGAGCAGGCGTTGTTCGTCGTCGCTCGGATCTTCGAGCAGCCGTAGTGCCTGGTCGGCGTGCGTGGCCACGACTGCCGCGTCGAAGCGCCGCGTCTCGCCGTCTGCAGTGCGCAACTCGACCCCGCCGGCGCTGCGC
>JACDGR010000104.1 GCA_013821525.1 Actinomycetota bacterium | reverse complement strand
CACCGCGAGCGCGCCGCCGCCCTGCCACACTGGCTCAACCACTACAACCGGACACGGCCACACAGCTCACTCGGAGGACAACCCCCGATCAGCCGCGTTCACAACGTACGTGGGCAGGACATCTAGCCGGGGCGAACGTCCTCGAGCCGGTCGACGTGTGCGAGCTCGGGAAAGAACGTCGACCAGACGAGGGCGAGCGCTATCGTGATCGCACCACCGGCGACGACCGCGGGCACCGCGCCGATCAGCGCGGCTGCCGCACCGGACTCGAAGGCGCCGAGTTGGTTCGAGGCACCGATGAAGACGCCCTCCACCGCGTTGACTCGGCCTCGCAAGCTGTTCGGCGTCGCGAGCGCGACGGTCGCCTGCCGAATGTTCATCGAGAACATGTCGACGAAGCCGCTGACTGCAAGCGCGAGCGCCGAGACGACGAACCAGTGCGACAGGCCGAACATGACCATGCTGACGCCGAACGCGCCGACGACGTAGAGCAGCGTGCGTCCGGCGTTGCCACCGAGCGGCTTGCGCGCGAGCCGGATCCCCGCGAGGAGCGCCCCGACCGCGATCGCACTGCGCAGCACGCCGAGCCCGAACGGGCCGGTGTGCAGGATCGATCGCGCGAAGAGCGGCAGGAGCGCAACGGATCCGCCGAACAGGACTGCGAAGAGGTCGAGGGTGATCGCGCCAAGGATGATCGGCGTCGAGCGGATGAAGCGGATGCCGCCCATCAGGCCGTCGAGTCGCGGTGGCGGCGGTCCGACGCGCGCGGCCGTTGCGGGAGCGCGCACCCGCAGCATCAGCAGCGAGGAGACGAGGAAGAGGCCGACGCCGACGGCATAGACCGCCTCGGGCCGCAGGGCGAAGAGCAGTCCGCCGAGCGCAGGCCCCGCGATCGTCGCTGCCTCCGATCCGACGGAGCGGACCGCGAGCGCTCCGGTCAGCAGCTCGGCCGGGACGATCTCCGGCGTCAGTGAGCGTCCGGCGGGTGCCCCGAGCCCGGCGAACGTCCCGGTCAGGGCGGCCAGTGCGACGAACTGCCAGAGCAGGCCTGCGCCGCGAATCGTCACGGCGAGGAGCGATGCAACGACCAGCGCATCCGCAACTCCCCAGACCGCGACGAGCCGCACGCGCGGCAGGCGGTCGGCGAGCTGACCGGCAGGCAGCGCGACGAGCGCCATCGGCACGAACTCGGCGAGTCCGATCAGCCCGAGGTCGAACGCGCTGCGGTGGATCGCATAGACCTGCCAACCAACGGCAACGGTCACCATCTGCACGGCGAAGCCCGACGCGAGCATCGACGACCAGAGCCGCCGGAAGTCGTCGTGCTGGAGCGCCGGTGGCAGGCGGCGCACGATCGGAGTGGGCGTGGGCACGGCCCGCACTTTGCCTGTACCACTCGTGGCTCCTTGCTTCTTCGGATTTTCCTAGGTGCCTTTGAGGTGCAGCTTTGGATGGGTGGGAACCATGGAGGCAAGACATCGAATGAGAGGACCTACTGACATGACCAGGAACAGGAACCGCATTGCCGCCGCGCTCTGCGTCGCGGCGGTGGCCGGCGGGGGAGCGGGCGCAGGGGCAGTTGCCTTGACGCACGGTTCCTCGCCTGCGAGCTCGACGACCGTCGCGGTGCCCGCCGCAAGCGTGTCGAACGTCGCGGCCGGCTTGACCCTCACGGTCGGACAGATCGCCAAGCAGAGCTCCCCCGGGATCGTGGAGATCGACGCCACGTCGGCGTCAGCGTCGGCAGGGCCGTTCGGCGGCAGCCAGAGCTCCTCCGCGGAGGGCACGGGATTCGTCTACGACCTGAAGGGCGACATCGTCACGAACGAGCACGTGATCTCGGGCTCCAATGCGATCACGGTCAAGTTCCCCGACGGCACGAAGTACAAGGCAACGGTAGTCGGGAGCGACACGTCGAGCGACGTCGCGGTTCTCCACGTGGCCGCGCCGGCGTCGAAGCTCACCGTGCTGACGCTCGACGATTCCAGCAAGGTCGCGGTGGGTGACGGGGTCGTTGCGATCGGTAACCCGTTCGGTCTCGACAACACCGTCACCAGTGGCATCGTCAGTGCGCTCGACCGCGAGATCACCGCGCCGGATAACACGCCGATCGAAGGCGCGATCCAGACGGACGCTGCGATCAACCACGGCAACTCAGGCGGCCCGCTCCTCGATCTCGAGGGCAAGGTGATCGGGATCACGGCGCAGATCCAGAGTGATTCGGGCGGAAACGACGGCGTCGGCTTCGCGATCCCGTCGAACACCGTGCGTACGGTCGTTACGCAGCTGATCTCGACCGGCACCGCACAGCACGCGCTGCTCGGCGTGAACGTTCAGACGGCGGCGACGGGCGTCAAGGTTGCTGCGGTTTCGAGTGGCAGCGGCGCTGCAGACGGCGGCGTCAAGGCGGGCGATGTGATCACCGACGTCGGCGGCACCCACGTCGCGACGGCCGAGCGGCTGCGGGCGATCATCGCCGCGCACCAGCCTGGCGACACGCTCACGCTGACCGTCAACCGTGACGGGGCGTCGAAGACGCTGAAGGTGACGCTCGGCAACCGCTCCTGACGAGTTCTTCGCACGCGAGGCGCACGGCCGGAATCACGCGGGCCGTGCGCCTCATCCGTCGACCCGGCCGACACCGCTCCGCGTGCTCGTACGGATCGGGGTCCTGCCGCGCCAGTCGAGCTCGAGCAGGTACCGCGAGTTGTGCAGCGCCGGCAGGAAGGCCGTCACGCGCCGGCGGCGGACGTCGAGCACGTCACCGGAGTCGCCGACGTAGAGGTAGCGGCCGTCGAGGCTCGCCTGGAGCCAGCCCGCGCGGCCGCAGTCGCCGCCGCAGGGCGACTCGCTCCCGATCAGCGGGTGCGCGAGCCGGATCGTCGCGAGCAGGCGTGGGGGCTCGGCGGGAACACGGGAGACGTCGTAGGCGTGGACGGCCCCGTTCGGCACGTCGATCACGTCGACCTCGCGGCTGTCGGGCGTGAGCGAGATGCCGTGACTCGGCGTGCCGAGCGGGCGGCCTCGCCGGGCTCCGGGGGCGCGAACCGTGAAGAGGAGGCGTCCAGTCGCGATGCTCGACACCTGGAAGCCCAGGAAGCCGGTCGCAGTGGTGTAGGCGAACCGCTGCCTGCCGTCGATCGTGAACGGGCGCACGCCTGGGAGCAGCGGGCCGATCCGCCGCAGCGCGTGCGCACCGCTTGTCGAGGCGACGAAGAGGAAGCGTGAGTTGCGTGGCCCGAGGTACACATGCCGACCGTCCGGCGCGACGATCGTATTGTGCGGGCCGGGACCTGCATGGATCGCGCCGGTGACTCGTCCGTGGGCGGCCGAGACGATCCACCACGTCGTGTCGGTTGTGTGCTCGCCGACCGGCACGAACAGCGTTGTGCCGTCCGGCGTGACCGCCAGTCCGTCCGTGCCGGTCGGAAATGCGCGCTCCCACACGATGTGGTTCGTGATGAGGTCATAGGCGATGACCGAGCCGTCTCCTCGCGTGCCACCGTTCCCGCCGACACTCAGATAGAGGCGATGGGTGCGCGGGCTTGCGGCGACACCGCGCAACGCGTGCGCTGCGGGAACGACCCAGCGCGCGACGAGACGGTGGCTGTGGTCGATGTCGTAGACGTCGATTCTGCGGTCGGGAAACACATACTCGTAGTGGTGGAGCCCCGGCGCGCCGGGCTCGCTCGCGGTGCGGTAGGTCTCGCGCACGGCCCCGGTCGTCTGCACGAGGGGCGGGGTGAAAGGCGGCGTCGGAGGCCGCTGCCTGTGGGTGCAGCCCGCAGTGACCAGCACGGCGGAGAAGAGCGCGAGACGCGAGAGCAGGACCGTACGCGTCAGCCCGGGACGGCGACTGCAGTCGTCGACGCCGTCTGCTTCGCGGTTCCGCCGTTTGCGGTCACAAGGGCGAGCAGTGCGTGTCCTGCATCGGCGGAGGTGACGGTGTACGTGTCGGTCGTCGCACCCGCGATGAGACTGCACACGCGGCCGTTCGAGTTGCAGCGCACCCAGGCGTACGTCGCCGAGGTCGGCGTGGTGGTGAACGTGCCGCCGCTCACCTTGAGCGCTTGCCCGACCGCGGGCGTGCCGGAGAGCGAGGGCTGAGTCGTGACCGCGAACGTCGCCGTCGCGGCTGCCACGACCCCTGCGAACCACGAGTACCCGGGTGTCGTTCCGGTCGCATCCGTCGCCCGAACCGTCAGGGCGATCGTCTTCCCGACGTCGGCCGCGACCTCTGTGTAGGTGGAGCGGGTCGCGCCGTGGATCGAAGCGCAGTGCGCGCCGTTTCCGTCACAGCGATACCACTGATAGGCGTAGGTAATCGTGCCGCTCCCCGACCACGCGCCGGCGCTGCCGGTCAGCTTCTTTCCCCGCTGCAGCGTGCCGGTGATCGACGGCCGATCCGACGCGACGGGCCCGGGTGCCGTCCGGGCGAGCCCGCTGGAGGTGCTGAGCACAGTCCGCCTCGCCGGGGCTGCAGTACCGGTGACGGCTGCGATCAGCGTGTGGCCGGCGTCGGCCGCGACCAGCGTGTACGTGTCGGTCGTAGCGCCCGCGACCGGCGCGCACAGGCGTGCGTTCGCGTTGCAGCGCAGCCACACGAAGCCGGTCGTCGCAGGGGCGGGCGTCCAGCCGACGGCTTCGACCTTCAGCGGCTGGCCGACAATCGGGTCGCCCGTCAGTGGTGGCTGCGCGGACGCGGCGAGCCTTGCCGCGGCCGGGGCGATCACCCCGGCGAGCGTCGAATAGCTCGCAGTCGTTCCGGTCGAGTCGGTGGCGTGCACCGTAACGGCGAGGGTGTGCGCGACGTCTCCCACGACCTCCGTGTAGGTGGCCTTCGTCGCCCCATGCACGGATCCGCAGTGCGCGCCGTCTCGGTCGCAGCGATACCACTGGTACGCATAGGCGATCGTGCCGCTACCCGTCCAGGTTCCGGGAGTTGCCGTCAGCTTCTTACCCTGCTGCAATGACCCGGCGATCGCCGGTCGCGCCGCCGCCGATGGCCCGGCAAGCGCGGTCGTCTGACCGTTGCTCGCGGCGCCCCCCGCCGTGACGAGCAGCGCGCAAGCGGCGAGCGCGCGCGCCGCAGGGCCAGCCGGGCGAACTGCCGCAACCCTCACCCCCGTATTAGAGCGGACAGGCCGGAACTACTTAAGTGTGGAGTCCACACAAAGTGCTCGGAACAGCGGTGTCCGCGCGGCGCCTGCTGGAAACGGCGAGGCTCGGTCACTGCACTTTGTGTAGCGTCGGTCGAGAGATGAGCCGTCGCGTCGCAATCCTCGGAGTCGGCCGCCTAGGCGAGTCGCTGCTGCGCGGCTTTCTCAGCTCGGACTGGCGTGATCCCTCGGAGATCGTCGTCACGAGCAGGCGGGCCGAGCGCCGTGCGGAGCTCCACGAGAGCTACGGCGTTGAGGCGGTCGAGAGCAACGCCGGCGCGGTCGAAGGTGCTGCGCTCGTGATCGTTGCCGTCAAGCCGCAGGACATGTCGACCGTGCTCGCGGAGATCTCGCCCGCGCTCGCCGACGGGCAGACGGTGCTGTCGGTCGCAGCGGGCACGACGACCTCTTCGATCGAGTCGCATCTGCCCGCGGGCGCGCGCGTCGTTCGCGCGATGCCCAATGCTCCGGCCCTCGTGCACGAGGGCATCGCCGGTCTCTGCGGCGGCGCTCACTCAGGCAGTGCGGATCTCGAGCTTGCGACCGAGGCGCTCGGACACCTCGGCGCGGTCGTCCGCGTGGCTGAGCCGGACATGGATGCAGTGACCGCGCTCTCCGGCTCCGGGCCTGCCTACTTCGCCCTGCTGGCGGAGGCGATGATCGAGGCGGGTCTCCTGCTCGGGTTGAGCCGGGACGTCTCGACGCGCCTCGTCGTTCAGACGATGTTCGGGAGCGCGCTACTGCTGCGCGACGAGCAGATGCATCCCGTCGAGTTGCGCGAGGCAGTTACCTCGCCCGGTGGTACGACGACGCGAGCGATCCGTGAGCTGGAGCGATCGGGCGTTCGCGCCGCGTTCCTGAACGCGATCACCGCCGCGACCGAGCGCTCGCGCGAGCTCTCCGACGAATCGCGCTAGCTCTCAGGAAGGCCTAGCGCAGTTCTGCGATGCCGAGGGCGAGCAGGTCGCGCACCTCGTCGAGCGAGTCGCGGCGTAACTCGGCGATCTCGCCTCGGTCGAGCTCGAACGCACGGCTCACCCGGTCGATCGCGCGGCCGAGCGTCAGGCCGCCGTCGAGGACACCGATCACTTCGGCGACGTCGGGATCGAGCTCGTACTCCACGTTCGTCCCTTCATCGAGAAAGAGGACGGTGTCCGAGTCTCGCGAACCGGGGTCGGCGACTCGCTCGACGCGCACGTCGGACGCGAGTACGACGGTCTGTCCGAGCAGGCCCTCGTCGTCGAGGCCGTCGAGGCGCGCGTGCGAGGAGAACACGCGCTCGATCTGCTCGCCCGCGAACTCGAGCTCGTCGGCGTCGACGGGGTCGACTCGAATCACGTTCTGCTCCGCCGCACGCTTGTGCAGCACGACCGCTCCCTCGCTCACCCACGCGAGGCCGAGCGAGTCGAAGTAGCCGACCCATTCGTCGAGCGCCGCGCCGTAGGCCCGCGGGTCGTCGGACAGGTGCTCGTTCCACCCTGCTGCGTGCTCGAGGGGATCCGAGCCGGTCATTCCCAGCACCCACGCATCGCACCCCGAGCCGTCGAGCCAGTCGTCGAGTCGGTCGTCCGGCGCCTCCTCGTCGACTGCAACCCAGCTGACGAGCAGCGTCGCGAAACCGTCGTCGGCGAGCGAAGCGGACGCCTGGCGAACCACGCGTTCGGAGATCTCGTCCGCCGGCAACCCGCCATCCCGGTACTGCCACTTCGACTCCGGCGAGACGACGTACGGCGCGTTGCAGGTGATCAGGTCGAATGTCTCTCCGGCGACGGGCTCGAAGAGGCTGCCGAGGCGCGTCTCGATGTTGTCGAGCTCGTTCAGGGCAGCGTTGATCTCGGTGAATGCGAGAGCGCGCTCGTTGACATCGGTCGCGATCACGTGGTCGCAGTGACGTGCCGCCAGCAGGGCGTGGACGCCGTTCCCCGTTCCCACATCCAGGGCGCGTGTGAAGTGCCGGCGAGGTGTCAGCGCTGCGAGCCACGAGGCAGTCGGTGTGTACGGAGCGACGTAACCGACGGGATCCTCCGCTCCGCGCGCGAATCCGTCGAAGGCCATGTAGAGCTCCTCGGCGGGGACGATGCGGGCATGCGGCACGAGCTCGTCGCCTTCGACGGCGGCGAGTCCCAGCGCGAGCAGCGCGTCCGCGCCGTCCTGGCCGAGGGCGTCGACCGCTGCGCCGAGCGTCACCGGCAGCTGCAGCAGAAAGAGACGGATCGCGGTTGCAAGCGGCGAGCCTGGCAGACGGCGCTCGTGCACCGGGACCTCCGCAAGGTCGGTCGAGGCGCCTTCGTCTCCGAGCAGGTCACCGACCGCATCCTCGTCGTAGCCGACGCGGCGCAGGGCGACGCCCAGCCGTTGCGCGGCGGCGCGGTCAGGATTCGGCTCCGAGCGTTCGCTGCTCATCGGCGGCCGAGACTAGCGGGATTGCCCGACCGAGACCGATGTGGAGCCTGCGGAGGGCTTGACAACGTATCGACATGTATCTATACATCGACACATGTCGATACATCGGACAGCCACCGAGCCGGTCGCCTGCTGCGCGCCGCTTGGTGCGTCCGCGTTGAGCGATCAGGAGGCGGAGGCGACCGCCGCCGTGTTCCGGGCGCTCGGCGATCCGACGCGCGTGCGGATCGTCAACCTCCTCGCGACGAGCGACGGGCCCGTTTGTATCTGCGAGCTCGTCGATCCGATCGGGCTTTCGCAACCGACGATCTCCCATCACATGAAGAAACTCGTCGACGCTGGTCTGCTCGAGCGTGAGCAGGAAGGCAAGTGGGCCTACTACTCGATCAATCCTGCCGCGATCGAAAAGCTCGCGGCAGTTGCCGACCTCAAAGGAGCGTGCTGCTAGATGACAACTGCCAACGACTTGCGTGAGCAGGTGCGCGAGCGCTACGCCGCATCCGCGCGTGCAGTCACCGACTCCACCGCCGGGTGCGGCTGCGGTAGCGGGGGATGTTGTGACGGTGAGACCGACGCCGCCACGTTCGGCCAGACGCTGTACGACGCCGAGCAGCGTGGGGAATTGCCCGATGCGGCCGCGCTCGCCTCGCTCGGCTGCGGCAATCCGACCGCGGTTGCCGATCTGAGCGTGGGGGAGGTGGTGCTCGATCTCGGCTCGGGCGGCGGAATCGACGTGATCCTCTCCGCGAAGCGGGTCGGGCCGACCGGGCTTGCCTACGGGCTCGACATGACCGACGAGATGCTGGCACTCGCGCGTGCGAACGCCGCGGATGCAGGAGTTGAAAACGTGATCTTGTTGAGGGGCGTGATCGAGGAGATCCCGCTGCCTGCTGCATCCGTCGACGTGATCATCTCGAACTGCGTGATCAACCTCTCCGTCGACAAGCCGGCGGTGCTGACCGAGATGACGCGCGTGCTGGGGCCGGGCGGCCGGATCGGCATCTCGGACGTGGTGGCGGAGGACCGGTTGGCGCCGGGCGAGCGGGCCGAGCGCGGTAGCTACTTCGGCTGCATCGCCGGAGCCCTGTCGGAGTTCGAATACGTGTCCGGTCTCGAGGCGGCCGGGTTCGACGACGTCTCGGTCACCTTCACGCACGAGGTGGCCGAAGGGATGCACGGTGCGATCGTCAAGGCGGTCAAGACGGCCGCCTCGGCCGAACGGGGCCTGCCGGTCGTCCAGCCGGCCGCGAAGGCGGGTTGCTGCTGAGCAACGTGCTCTTCGTCTGCGTCGCGAACAGCGGACGGTCCGTCATGGCGGAGCGCATCTTCCGCGCGCGCGTCGGCGAGTGGCACGCGTCCGCATCTGCGGGCAGCGCGCCCGGCGCTGCGGCGCATCCCGTCGTCGTCGAGGCGCTCGCCGAGCTCGGCATCGACGCGCGCGACCACGTCCCGCGACTGCTCGACGACGCGTCGATCGCATGGGCTGACGTGGTCGTTGCGACGTGCGACGACGCCTGTCCCGTCGTTCCCGGCAAGCGCTACGTGAACTGGCGGCTGCCAGACCCGAAGGGGCTGCCGCTCGAAGACGTGCGCACGATTCGGGACGCGATCGCCCGGCGGGTGGCCGAGCTGATCGCCGAGCTCGGCGCCGCTCAGCCGCCTGCCGGCTTGACCTCGTAGCCCTGTGCCCGCAGCCGCGTCACGACCCTGTCGCGGTGGTCTCCCTGAACCTCGACCGCGCCGGCCTTGACCGCACCACCCGAACCGCAGAGGCGCTTCAGGTCGCTCGCAACCTCGTCGAGCGTCGCGGGCAGGAGCCCGCGCACGACGGTCACCGTCTTGCCGCGCCTTCCCGACTGCTCGCGGAAAACCCGAACGATCCCGTCACGCGGAAGCTCGGGGCCGCGGGTCTGCACAGGCTTGTTGCGGCCGCGCTTGCGC
>JACDGR010000545.1 GCA_013821525.1 Actinomycetota bacterium | reverse complement strand
CGCCCCAGTCGGAACGGCTTGTTCGAGGTGACGATCAGGCTCGCGCGTTCGTAGCGGCTTGAGACGAGGGTGAACATCAGGTTGGCGGCGTCGGCGTCGAAGGGGATGTAGCCGACCTCGTCGACAATCAGCAACGGGTAGCGGTTGAGGCGACGGATCTCCTCCTCGAGGCGGCCGTGGCGCTTTGCGTCCTGCAGCCGTGCGACCCATTCGGTGGCGGTCGCGAAAAGGACGCGTTGGCCGGCGAGGCAGGCGCGGATCCCGAGCGCGATCGCCAAGTGCGTCTTGCCGGTCCCCGGCGGGCCGAGGAGCAGCACGTTCTCTTTGCCGGCGAGGAAGTCGAGCTGCCCGAGGTGCAGCACGATCGTCTGCTTGACGCTGCGCGCGAAGGTGAAGTCGAACTCCTCGAGCATCTTCCGCGCCGGGAACCGCGCGCTGCGGATGCGGCTCTCGCCGCCATGCGCGTCGCGGCTCTGTACCTCGGTCGAGAGCAGTGCTTCGGCGAACCGCTCGTACGTCCACTGCTCGCTTCTGGCGCGGTCGGCGAGCTTCGGCAGCGCGCCCGCCGCTGCCGGCGCCTTCATCGCGCGAAACAGGAACGCCAGCTCACCCGTCGTCGACGTCGTCATCGTGTCCTCCTCAGGCCGGGATCAGCGCGTCGTAGTCGGCCAGCGCGCGCCGCTCGACCGCGGTCTCGGCGCGGGGCCGCTCGGCGGCGTCCAGGCGCTCGGCACGAAGCCGTTGGAGCTGCTCGGCGTGCGCTGGGTCGGTGATCGTGCGCTGCTTCGCATGGCAGCGACGATGCCGACAGGCCTCCTCCGCCGTGTCCAGCGCAACGCCGCTGATCTCGGTCTGCGAGATACGCACCGCTACCCGCCGTCCGACGAGACGCGGGTCGAGGCTGTAATCGCAGGTGTCAAACCGCAGGTACGGATCGTGGCCGACCCGCAGCACCAGACGCCGGTCGAGATCCGGCGCCTCCGCTGGCAGCACACGCAACGCGCGGCGCTCCTCGACGAGCAGCTCCGCCGGGCGCGCCTGCAGCGCGCGGTGAAGTCGCTGGTTGGCCTTCTCGACGATCCAACGGTCGAGCTGCTGCTGGTAGTCATGCTCGTTCACCCAGACCCGACCCGGCTCCCAGCTGGTCTCGAGGTAGCCCTGGAAGCGCTCAACGACGCCCTTTGCCTGCGGATCGCCGGCCCGGCAGAAGACACTGCCGACGCCGAGGCAGCCAAGCAGCTGCGCGTACGCCTCGCTCGGCCGCCCAAGCCCACCATGCAGCGCCCCCTCGCGGTCCCAGACCAGCTTCCGCGGCAACCCGCCGAGCTGCCACAAGCAGCGCGTGACGCCCCAGAGCAGATCCGGCGCCTCCTTCGAGAACACCACCGCTGCTGCCGCCGCCCGGCTGTAGCCGAGCGTCGCCACCACGACGTAGCCGGCACGCTGCTGTTCGTGGCCGACCGGGATCAGCCGCGACGGATGCCAGAGGTCAAACTGGCAGAGCTCCCCCGGCTCATAGGTCGTCCGTTGCGTCGAGCGCAGCGGCGCGAACCGCGGCCGCAGCTCCCGCAGATGATCGTGCAAGATCGACCGACCACCCTCGTAGCCCTGCTCGCGCAGCACCCCCAGGATCACCTCACCCGGTAGCCGCCCGTCCTCGCCCAGCAACCGCTCGATCTCGCCCTTGAACGGATCGAGCTTCGACCCCCGCACCCCGCCCTGAAAGACCCTCGGACGCTCCGCACGCAGCGCCGCCCGCACCGTGTTCCGCGCGAACCCGCACTCCCGCGTGATCCGTTTGATGCTCCAGCCCTCGGCCAAATGCAGCCGCCGGATCTCCGCCCAATCCTCCACACCAAGCATCCCCTTCCTCCCGACCTCGAAAGCGAGACCAGGGTCCAAGAACCGGCCGCCGACCCCAAGGGGGGGTCAAATCTCAACCGGCGAAAGGGGGTCACTATTGAACCGGCGCCGACAGGTCTACCCGGCCGGGCAGACGG